>CALMLJ010000458.1 GCA_937868025.1 uncultured Acidimicrobiaceae bacterium | reverse complement strand
CGAAGTCCAACGACATCGTCTACCAGGGTCAGCGGCCCGGCGCGATCTCGTGGCTGTGCTGCCACTTCGTCGCCCGGGTGGAGACGCCCTGATGCCCGGTGACTTCATCCCCGCCGGTCCCTACGTGTCCGCCGTGGATGCCAAGGTCGCTGACGCCATCAACGATGGGACGACCACGGTCGCACCGTCACAGAACGCCGTGTTCGACGCGCTCGCGTCGAAGGCCGTCGCCCACGAAGTCCGTCACGACTTCGTGTCGCCGAACGACTACATGGGCGTCGCCCCAGCTAGCTCCGCGACCTCGGCGTCTGTGTGGACCATCACCCGCCTTGCGATCTCGCCCGCTGGAGCCACGACCGTCACCCACGCGACGGGCGTGAAGTGGGACGACCGGCTGACCGTGACCTACACATGAGGAGCCTCTGATGGCAGCACGCACCGCCGTAGCGAACGGCAACTGGTCATCCCCGTCCACCTGGGACGGTGGCGCGACGATCCCCGCAACAGGGGACACCGTGAACCTGAGCACGTTCACGGTGCAGGCCGACCAGGACATCACCGTCGTCTCCATCTCGGCGACGACCGGCAAACTCGTCGTGTCGGCCGCACGAACGATCAACGCGAACATCCCCACCTCGGGGTCGACCGGTGGCTCCTTCATCATCGAGGCGACCTTGACCACGGGGACGTTCACACTTAACGGGAACATCTCGGCCGCCACGAACACGGCGCAGGGCATTCGGATCAACGCTGCGTCCACCGTGGTCGTCAACGGCAACCTGAGCGGCTCCTACGGCGGCCAGCCGTGCATCCTGGTCAACGCGAGCGGGGCGGACCTCACGGTCACCGGTACGGCCGACGTCAGCGGCATGCAGTCGATGTCTCTGGTATCGGCCGTGCAGCCGTGCACGATCACGTACAACGGCAACGTCACGGGCGGGGCGGTCGGATCGAACGGTGTCTTTCTGAGCCTCGCAGCAACCTGCACCGTGACGATCAACGGCAACGTCACCGGCGGTGCTGGAAACTACAGTCATGCCATTGCTTCGTCGGGGAGCTCGACGATCACCGTGAACGGCACCGTCGCAGGAGGGTCGAACGCTACCGCTTACGGCATCAGCCTCACCGGTCCGTCCACCGTCACGGTCACCGGTACCACGACCGGAGGCAGCGCCGGGGCTGCGATCATGACGACGTCGGCGGCGTCGATCGTCGACATGCAAGGCACCTGCACCGCCTCCACCGGAGCACCCGCGTACGTGTCGACCGGTACCGCGTCGATCGCCCGGGTCACCGACCTCGTCGCAGCATCGAACGGCATGTGGCCGGTCGGCGGCGGCCGTGTACTCGTGCGGGCCTCCACGAACGTCACGTTCACGACCCGAGATGATTCTGCTGGGGCGGGGACCGGGGCTGTTGTGAACCTCACCAACTACCCGTCGGGTATCCCGTCGGCGGCGAACGTACGCTACGGCACGACGTTCGGTGTCGGGCTCGCTCTCACCGGCACCCTCCGAGTCCCGTCACCGTCCTCGGTCGCCGCCGGGGCGCTCACCGACAACACCGTCGGCACCGCCGCCCTCACTCCCGCCCAGGTGTGGGACGCCCTGATCTCGTCACTCACGACCTCGGGGTCGATCGGTGAGCGATTGAAGAACGCATCCACCGTCGCCACGACCGGCGACCAGATCGCGGGAGCGCTCGATGCCTGAGAACGAACCGGTCAACGCCTGGGCGCTCGGCATGCGCGAGCTCATCGGCCCCGGGGAAGAGACGCCGCCGGTTCCCGAGATCACCCTCGCCGATGTCGCTGCGGCGCTCCGTGACCCGCTCGCCGACCTCACTGCATCATCGGCATCGACCACGGTGCGGACGGCGATCTTGAACCAGCGGGCAGCGCTCGACGCACTCCTCGCCGCGCTGGAGACGCCGTGAGCACCACGACGCAGCCGAAGATCCCGGCGTGGCTCGTCGCCATCCTGATCGCGCTCGGTGTGATCGGGGTCCAGCCGGGCACCAGTGCCGGAATCACCGGTGCCGTAGGATGACAGCATGAGCGACTGCTCCGATCCCGTCTACTACCCGCTCGAGCCGTACGCGTCGGTTGACGACCTGTGCGGCCCGTGCAAGAACGTGGTGCTCGATCCCGAGGTCGAGCCCAACGACCTCGCTTCTTTCGAGGCGAGGTTGCTCTACGCTTCGCGTCGTGTCTTCATCGCGACCGGCGGTCGGTGGTCGGGGTGCGTCACGACGACCTGGGAAGTCGGATGTCGGAGCACCTGGCCCTGCTGCGGTCGAGCGAGTCTGACGGGTTGCGATTGCGACGGCGACTACGTCGAGCTTCCCGACGGGGCGATCCGCTCGATCGTCGAGGTGAAGGTCGACGATGAAACCGTCGAGGCCGAGCTCTACCGGCTGCAGGGCCGGCGCCTCTACCGCACTGACGGTGAGCGGTGGCCCATCGACGGCACGATGAGCGTCACCTATCGCCACGGAATCGACGTGCCGCCCGAAGCCAAGCCCCTGATCGCCGACTACGCATGTGAGCTCGTCAAGGCCTGCAAGCCGGGAGCGAACTGCGCGCTGCCCAAGGGCTACCGCATGCTGCAGATCGGCAACGCCGTCTACGAGATGCCCGACCCGATGGACTACCGCATCAAGTTCCTGACCGGCTACACGCCGCTCGACGACTGGATCGTGGCCATCATGGCCGGTCACGCCCGCACCCGCCCGCGCATGGCGGGTCGCCGACCAGAAGGACGACGCACCGCATGAGCCAGGACCACGAACCCATCCCAGTGCTCCCGCCGGAGCCCGGCATGCCAATGCGGGCCCCACTGAGGAGCACCCCTGTCGATCCGTTCAGCGGCCGGCCGAGGGGTCCGCAGCGGATCATCCAGCACGAGGTGCCGGCGGTGTTCGACAACACGCCCGTGCCCGACGGCACGTTCGACGAGGTGCTCCACTGGGTCGACGGCTCCCCGGAGCGCGCCGCCGCGGCGACGCTCGAGGAGCTCGGCCGCGAGAGGCCTCGCAAGAACCTGCTCAACCGGCTGCGAGGCGTCGGCAAGTGATGCTCGCCGCACTCGCCCCAATGAGGTACGCTTCGCGGTGCGAAGCCTCTTCTGTGGGCGCTGCAACCGGGACAACCGAACATCAGGCGCCGAGCGCCTAACCCCACAGGAGAACAAAGGCTATGGCCGACGGCGACAACAACGTGTTCATCGAGACCAGCTCGTGTGTGCTGATCGCGGTGCCCCTCGGTGGCGCCAGCGGTTGCGCGATCGTGACGGGCGTTCCGTCGATCGTGACGACCGGCTGGACCTCGATCGCTCTCACCAACGAGATCGAAGCGGGGACCGACTACTCCCAGAAGGGCGCCAACGGCAAGCAGTGCGGCCCTCGTCTCGTCGGCGACGACGTGATCAAGTGGAAGAACGTGGCCGGCACGCTCTGCGTGAAGAACCTGGCCCTCTTCTCGATGCTGTCCGGTGACCCCGTCGTAGTCGACGCGGACGATCACATCGTCGGCATCGAGCACCTGATCGGTGGCGCCTCGGCGTCCGGCTCGGTCTGCGACGCAGCGTCGAACAAGCCCAAGGTCGCCATGTTCATCGGCCGCAAGGCGTCGGACTCCGACGGCGGCTGCGGCGCCAGCGCTTCGACCTCGGGCATGACCGGCCTCAACGGCCACTTCCTCCCGCTGCTCACCGACTTCGTCTTCGAGGACGAGACCTTCGAGGATGCCCGCCAGGCCTACAGCTTCACGGCCAAGGCCTACGCCAACCCGCTCATCGGCCGCGGCCCCTGGAACCTGTGGCCGACCACGGCCGTGCCGACCGCGATCCACGATCAGTCCGCACACTCCGAGCTGCTCATCGCCGCCGGCGGCGTCCCCGCCCCCTCGGCGAACCCGATCGTCCACCCGACGGTCGTCGCTCCGCTCTGATCGACACCGGACCCCTTCTTGGGGCGGTAGGCACGCTTCTTCCCGGTTGCAGGCCTGCCGCCCCGAGTACACTCGCGCCGTGAGCGACACTCCGAATCCCCTGGCCCTGCCCGCCGATTGGAGTTGGCAGCTGGGCCAGCGGTTCCTTGCCGGCGCCCAGCTCTGCGACTACGAGTGCACCCGAGCGTTCGTCGTCGACGCTGGCGTGCCGCTGACGATGTGCTGCGACCCGTGCCAGCTCGCCGTGTCGGTCACCGAGGGTCTCATGCACCCCGACGACGACGCCTGCTGCTACCAGGCCTACGGCGACGTGCTCATCATGGTCGACCTCTGCAAGGTCACTCCCGACGAGGATGGAGACTGGGATCCCGTCGAAGTGAGCACCAGGGCGCAGGCATCGTCGCAGGCTCGCGGTGCCATCCTGCAGGGCCTCCAGAAGATGCTCGGTGGCGACTACCACTACGGCGGCTGGGAGTCGTGGCTGGTCGACCCGATTCAGCTAACCTGCAAGAACGTCGACATCGGCAAATGGGCCATCATCGACGAGGAGAACACCTGCGTCCGCTGGGCTCTCCCGATCACCGTGAAGCTCTGAGGAGGGCACATGACCAATACCACCCCCACCGAGTCCGAGGGTAGTGTCGTCGCCCGAGTCGTGGTCGCCGGCGCCGGCCTCACCTACGGCCAGACCATCACGGTCAAGCCCGACGATCGACGGATCGGCAAGCGCCTCGTGCTCGTCGACACGCCAGCGCCGAAGGGCCCGGCCGACGAGTCGAGTGAGGCGGCCTTCCAGGCCCTCACCGATCCGCCCGCGCCGCCGGCCTCCGACGACCCGGCAACGGCCAACGAGAATGAGACGCCCGCGCCGCCGACCCCGAGCGGTCAGGCCACCGGTGGCTCGGGTCGTCCTCGAGGCAACTGACGCTGAGTTCGAGGCGTGGTTCCGTACGACACCCGAGTGTCGGCGGGCCACCCTCGGAATCGCCAGCGACATCGCCCGCGCCGCCGCGCTCAACTCGACCGACAACTTCTACAGCGGTCGGTACCAGGCCTCATGGCGGGCGCGCCCGCTTCCCGCTGGAGCCGCCGAGGTCGTCAACGACGACGGCAAGGCGATCCTGCTCGAGCGCGGCACTGGCATCTATGGTCCGAAGCGGCGGCCGATCCGAGCCAAGCGGCGGATGATCCGCACCCGGGCTCACACCCGGCACATGGCCGACGGCCGGACCGTGCAGGTGAAGCGGTCGAAGCCGCGGCCGGCCTACATGATCTTCCGTCCGTACGGCCAGACCAACAGGTTCCCGACGGCACCCACCCAGGATCTCGGCGGGCTCGTGTTCGCCAAGGAAGTCAAGGGCCAGAGGGCGACGCACAACGGCGAGCGAGCTGCCCGCGAGATCGCACTGCAGCGCGGCCTGCGGTTCGTGGCGTCGAAGGATCTGCGGTGATACGCTAGCCCGGCTATCACCTACCGCAACCGGGAGCAGAACATGGCCAAGAAGACCCTCAAGCCGCTCGAGGAACTGCCGTTCTCCGAGCCGATCACCGTCAACTTCTCGGAGATCGGTGGCAGCAACACCGACTGGCGCTTCAAGGAGCACGGCAACTTCTCGACGAAGGCCGACGACAAGACGACGGGGTTCCTGGTCGAGGTCATCACGAGCGCGATCATCGACGAGCAGCAGGCCGCGTTCCGCAAGGAGTTTACCAAGCTGTGGAACAAGGACAAGATCAGCGCTGAGAGCGCTGGTGAGCTCCTCGAGTGGGTCGACGAGGAGCGGACCCGCTTGCGCAAGGAGGCCGTCGCTGCAGCCTCCGGCCGCCCTACTGGGGCACCGTCGGACTCTGGATCCTGACGGAGGGGATGGGCGACTTCCTCGAGGGGAAGCTCATCTCGGGCGGGATGCGTCTCGCCGACATCGACATCGTCGAGTGGCTCAACTTCGGGTACTACCGCGCCCTCACTGACTCGCCGCCGGAGATCTGCGAGATGGTTTCGCAGATCTCCGAGGCCGAGACCGAGGAGGAGCTCGAGCGTCTCCTGGCGCAGACCCGCGGCCTGTCGATGGCCCTGGGTCGGGAGGCCGACGACTACCTGCGCAAGAAGGGCGTGCACCGCAAGGTGACCGGCCCAGGGGCCTTCGATCCCGACGCCGTCGAGGAGGACTGGACGAGATTCTTGGAAGCGGCCCGCGAGGCCGAGGCTGCGCTAGCATCAGCCGAGGACCCCGAACCGGAGTAGAGATGGGCGACTTCCAATTCGGCAAGGTCAAGATGCCCGTCGAGCCCGATGCCACGGGCTTCCGTCGGAAACTGGCCACGGAGACCAAGGCGGCGGCCGAGGGCGTCGAGGTGAAGGTCAAGGCCGAGCCCGACATCTCCGGGTTCACGGCCTCACTCCGTCGGATGCTGAAGGCCCAGATCAAGGAATCGGGCGTCGATGTGTCGATACCGGTCAACCTGAAGATCGACCGCCAGCAGCTCAAGACCGACATCCGGTTCATCCAGGCGCAGGTCAGCGCCCAGAACGTGAAGCTCGAGCTGGGCGTCACGATCCCGAAGTCAGCGGTCACGGCCGAGATCCGTCGAGTGCGCGACGTGATCAAGGCCGAGCGCAACGTCGAGATCGTCCTCACGCCCGTGGTGCTCAAGAAGGACATCCAGGCGGCGATCCGCGACCTGAAGGCCTTTGCACGGGCCGAGGGCGCCGAGCTGCCGTTGCGGCCCACGCTCAACGCCAACAAGGGTGCCTTCATCGCAGAAGTGCGCGCCTTCATCGCCGAGATCCAGCGGTCGATCCCCGACCTACACATCGGCGTCAAGGCCGACACCGGTGCGGCGATCGCCACTCGGTCGGCCATCTCGCGGTCTCTCGGCGACGGCAAGGACATCAACCACATCGACGACAAGCTCAAGCAGCTCGCGAAGACCGCCGGAGCCATCACGGGCCCGCTGGGCGGGGTCGGGTCGCAGTTCGCCCGCCTCACCCAGTCGGGCTCGTTGCTCGCCGCGGGCATCGGTGGCCTCGGCGTCGCCTTCGCTGGCATCATCGGCTACGGCGCCAAGGTCGCCGCCGACGCGCAGCTCGCCGACAAGGGCATCGTCGCACTGACCAAGAGCGTCGGTTTCAGTGCCGACCAGAGCGCCCGCTACATCAAGCAGCTCGAGCAGTTCGCAGCAGTGACCCCCTTCGAGGTCCCGCAGGTGAAGGAGGCCACCAAGTTCCTCCTCGGCGCCGGCACCGCCGCCGAGGACGTGCTTCCGCTCCTCACCCGCATCACCGACGTGGGCGCCGTGCTCGGCTCGACGACGGAGAACATCGAGAACGTCGCCAAGGCCCTCGCCAAGGTGAAGGGCCGCGGCACCGCCCAGCTGCTCGAGCTGAACCAGATCCGCCGCAACCTGCCCGGCTTCGACCCGGTGAAGGCGATCGCCGACTTCAAGGGTCAGACGCTCGCTCAGACCTACACGGAGATCTCGAAGAAGGCCATCCCCGCCGAGCTGGCCATCGCCGCGATCAACAAGGGGCTCGCCGAGTTCCCCGGCGCCGCCGGTGCTGCCGCCGGTGCTGCCGAGACGCTGTCGGGTCGGTTCGCCACCCTGAAGGACAACGTCGCCCTCGGCTTCAAGAACGCCTTCTTGCAGCCCGAGGTCGAGAAGCCGCTCAACGACCTGCTGAAGCGTCTCGCCACCAACGCCCAGGCCCAGGTGGCCGACGGAGCTCGCTCCCTCGCCCCGATCATCACCGCCTTTGGCCCGGCGCTCGAGTCCGGCGTGAAGCTGTTCCTCGAGTTGACCAAGGCGAGCGCCCCCTTCTTCACGAAGCTGCTCGAGGGCGCCACCATTCTGACCGACCGGTTGACGCCGGCCGTGTCGAACCTGCGACCCCTGTTCTCCACGTTCGGTGACCTCGTCATCGCCCTGGTGCCGGTGCTGTCGACGGTCCTCAACCTCGTCATCTCCGGCGTGTCCACCTTCAGCCTGTTCGGCGGTGCGCTTCGGCTGGTCACTCCGCTGCTCAACACGGTGGCCGACGTTCTGGAAGGGCTACCCGAGCCACTGCGTCAGGTCATCGGGCTCATCCTCATTCTCAACCGCCAGAAGATCTTTGCCTCACTCGCCGCTGCCGGGCCGCAGGTGCTCGAATACCTCAAGGGCATCGGTTCGGTCATGGGCAACCTGGCTAGGAATCAGACCGTCGACCTCATCAACAAGCTCGACGCCTTCTCGAAGTCGGCGAAGACGGCGGGTGCAGCCGGGGCGACCGCCTTCAAGGCGACGGCAGACGCCGCCACGGCCGCAGCGGCGCAGACCGCCGCGGCGAGCGCCGCTGTGGGCACGGCCATCGAGCGCATCAACGTGGCCAACTTCCAGCAGGCCCGCGTGCGGGCCCCCGGCATCGGATCGGGCGCCCTCGGGCTACCCTCAGCGGGGCGCGGCGCACTGGATATCATCGACGTGTCCGGCGTGGAGAAGGTGGCCGCCCTTGGCCCCGGAGTCACGAAGACGATCGAAGCCGTCGGCGCTGCGTCTGCTGGGGCCGCCGCCAAGACGGGCCTGCTCGGCAGTGCCCTACGCGGAGCAGCGGGTCTCGCCGCCTCGGCCGGCAACGGATTCCTCAAGTTCATCTCATCGATCTCAACCCCGCAGCTCGCCGCCATCGCCATCGGCATCGGCCTGATCGTCAACCAGTTCCGGCAGGCCAACAAGGAAGCCGGCATCGCTGCTGAGGGCGGAAAGAAGTTCGCCGAGTCGGTGATCGGTGGCCTCAACGACACGAGCAAGAAGACCGTCAGCCTGAGCGACTCGTACCTCAAGGATCTGCGCGATCAGAACTCCGACATCGGCAAGATCTTCAACAATGCCGAGTTCAAGGCTGCCCTCGAGAAGCGCGGCGAGACCGTCTCCGACTACGCCCTCAAGCTCTCGAAGGACAGCAAGACGGCCTTCGAGGCCTTCACGGTGCTGGCCGGTGCCGCCGGCGATGAGCGGGGCACCTTCTCGCGAATCGGTTCGGCGTTCGGATCCGACGACACCGGCTCCGGCATCGAGCGCATCCTGGCTCGCCAGAAGGCGACCGTCGGCCTTTTGAAGGAGTCGACCGGTGCTGGCGCCGACACCGTCAAGAGCGTCATCGCCGAGCAGGAGAAGCTGCTGGTCAGCCAGGGCAAGGTGCAGCGCACATTCGGCACCAAGAACGGCATTGTCTTCTATAACGACGTGCTCGACGAGAACGGCAAGAAGGTCGCCGACTACAACCTGCTCACCGAGGCGACCGTCAACAAGCTCAAGGAGCTCGGCATCTCCTACGACTTCGCCACGGGCAAGACCGAGGTGTTCGACCAGGGCACGACGAACTTGGCCAACACGCTCGACCTCAGCCTCGACGAAGTGTCCGAGTTTCAGAAGTCGATCGACACCCTGTCGGGCTCATTGGGTGCTGCCTACGACAAGATCAAGGGTACCGACGTGCTCACCGGATCCAACGGTGTAGTAGCTCAGCTCGGCGGCGCGTCGGTGGCCATCATGCAGCTGATGCAGGACGGCCAGATCACCGCGGAGGAGCTCGCCGGCCTCGCCACCGACATGGGTCTCACTGGTGAAGCAGCCTCCGACCTGATCGAGAAGGGGGTCCAGTTTGGCAACCTCTACGTCGCCCAGATTCAGAAGACCCAGGACGCCTTCAAGGGTCTGGTGCCGTCCGTCTCGCAGGTCTTCGAGGATCTGAAGGGCGCCGCCGACGGCGTCGTGCCCAAGTTCGACGAGGTGCTGAAGGAGCTGGGCGACCGACTGGTGGCCAGTGCCCGGGTCAACGACAACATCGGTGAGATCATCCGCCGTGGCGGCTCGGGGCTAATTGAGGTGCTCAGCCAGCTGCCCGCCGAGGCTCAGGCGGCGTACGCTGCAGCGATCGCTCAGGCCGACGACAAGACGTTCGTTGGGCTCGAAGCCAAGGCTCGCGACCTCAATGCCGAGGGGATCCGCCAAATCCAGAACCAGGGCCTCCTGTCGATCGCCACCGTGCAGTCGACCGTCGACGCCACGCTCGCCCCGATCGCGGTCGCCCAGAAGGCGCTCGAGGACAAGGCCGCAGAGGTCCGAGCGAAGCTCACCAGCGAAGCCAACAAACCTGGCCTGTCGCCGCAACAGCGCCGTCTCCTGCGCGAGGACCGTGACAACACCACCGCCAGCACCGTGGCGTCGACTTCTCCCGAGCTGATCGCTCAGGTCACCCAGGTGACCGGGGCCGTCAACGCTCAGCTCGCTACCGTGCCGATGGCCGCCAAGCAGGCCAACGACGACGCCGTAGCCGGCCTCCTGCCGCTCCCGCAGCAGATCTCCGCTGCGACCATCCCGGGCCTGCAGACGTGGTCCTACGACGTGGCCGCGACCACCGACACGGCAGCCAACGCCTTCGGGTCGCTCGCCATCCGCGGAGTCGACGCGATGCAACGGCTCGCCAACGGCATCGAGACGCCGGCCGCCCGCATCGTCGAGGTCGTCGGATCGATGGCGGCCGCCATCAACGCGGTCAGTGGCCAGATCGGGTCGGGTGACACGATCGTTGTGCCGGGCATCACGAAGAAGTACATCGGGGCTCGGACCGGCAAGGTCGAGGTGAAGCACTCGGGCGGCGTCGTCGGCGACGGCATCTCATCGTCGCGACTCAACGGGCCGGTGGCGTCGAACGAGCAGCTCGTGCTCGCCCAGAAGGGCGAGGGCGTCGTCCCAGTCGACGCCATGAAGCGCCTCGGGTTGCAGCAGTTCCGGTTCATCCAGAAGGGGGACATCACCGGCCTGCTCGCCGCCAAGGACAAGGTGCCCGGCGCCAAGGCGAACGTCTCTGGTGCCAACGACATCGGCCAGGTCGTCGCCGGCGGGCTCGGTCCGGTGCTCGGTAGCGCTATCGGCGGGGCGATCGATCGACTGGCGAAGAACGTCACCAAGTACCTCGACGAAGTGTCGTCGCTCATCGACGCAAGGGTGGGCGCCACGCCGGGACTCATCCCGGGCGGGAACATCGGTGGCGCTGGCTCGGGGGCCGCTGCTGGCTGGATCCGGGCAGCCATGGCGATCACCGGCGCGCCCGAGTCATGGTTCACGGGCCTCATGACACTGGCCAAGCGCGAGTCCGGTTTCAACCCCCGGGCGACCAATCTCTGGGACTCGAATGCCAAGAAGGGCACGCCGTCGATCGGCCTCATGCAGACCATCGGTCCCACGTTCCGCGCCTACGCACTGCCCGGCTACGGGGATATCTACAACCCGGTGCACAACGCCATCGCCTCGATCCGCTACATCAGGGCCCGCTACGGCGACATCTCCCGGGTGCAGCAGGCCAACGCCTCGAAGCCGCCGAAGGGCTACTACTTCGGGGATCTGGTAACCACCGAGCAGACGGCCCGGGTCGCCGAGGGCGGCAAGGCTGAGCTGATTCTGCCGATCCAGAGCAACCCCAAGCGTGCTGAAGATCTGCTCGCCAAGTACATCTTCGATCCGACCGTCTCGGGTGTGAACGCCGACAGCCTGATCGCACGACTCGAGAAGGCCGTGAGCAACCGCAAGTCCGACAAGCAGGTCACGGTCGCCGATGGCGGGTCCCTGGTCACGCTGCAGATGCAGGGCGAATCGATCGAGTCGCTGATGGCCCAGCTCGGCACTCGCGCCGGCGCCATCGTCAGCCAGATACTCTCGTAGGTCATGGGCTGCTTCAACGGATTCCTCTGCTACGACGGCGTCGAGTTCGTCAACCACGCCCGGGACTACCACTACATGAACACGATGGGCCACCCGGGCATCGTCGGTCCTATCGACACATCGTGTATCTGCGACGGCCTCGGAACCGGCGACGCCAACACCGGCCCGTGGACGAACCCAGTCGACGACGACGCATGGTGGTATGACCCGCTCGTGCCCGCCTCCGAGGAGGTCGTCGGGTTCTGGATCGAGGACTTCAAGGTGTCGGCGCCGATGAAGCGGGAGGTCAAGGACAAGCTCTGGGGGGCCTCGATCGGCGCGCCGGTCTACAATAAGCGAGAGGTCGTCATCACCGGCTGGGTGCTCACCAAGTCGGCGAGCGCCACGAGCTACATGCGACAGGCCATCCACGAGCTCCTGGTCGGCGCCGACAACTGCGGCGGGTGCTCACCGCCCGACCTGACCTACTGGGAGACCTGCCCGACCGAGTACGACCGGCACGTTCGCAAGATCCTGCAGTGCGGTCTCACCCAGTTGGACTGGGAAGTCGAGCCGTCGTTCGACTACGCGCAAGGCTCCAAGTTCATCGCCACGCTCACTTCTGAGATCCCGTGGATCGCCAAGGAGCCGGCGACGGTGTACGAGGCACCGGCTCTCGATTCGGTACCCATCTGCAACATCTGCAACCCGTGCCCTTCGTCTTCAACGGTTGACCTCTCGTGTGGATGTCTCACCGAGTCGGTGCAGGTGGTGCCCGAGCCCGACCGATTCGGCTGCTACCACGCTCCGATCACGGTGGCCCGCTCGTGCATCCTGATCAGCCCCACGATCCTTTGGGGTCAGGGCGTCATCAACCTTGAGATCTACGCCGGCCTGGCCCACAACGCCGACGGTTCCGGGCTGCGCAACATGCGAGTCCGAGGTTGGCCGAACCCCGATGGACTCGGCGTCGACTCGGCGTCGATCGTATGTACCGACCCATGCATCGACATCGAGATCGCCTGCCTGCCGGCGGGATCCACGCTCACGATCGACTCAATGAAGCGTCGCGCCAAGATCGTCAAGGACGGACGAGAGTCCCGCGGCGTGCGGTACCTGTCCTCCTCCGACGGCGGGATCTTCCGGTGGCCCGAGTTCTCGTGCGCTGGCCTCTACCTCTGCATCGATGCCGATGGCACCGGCACCTCGGACACAGCGACAGTGCGCATCGAGACCCAGGAGTTCGAGCGTGCCTGACCTGTCGGTCGAGTCACGGTTCGACGCTCCGCGCCTGCGCTCGGGAGACCAGTGGTTGCTGAACGCGCGCGCCTGCACGCAGAGTGGTGGAACCGTCAGCCTCGCTGGCTCGGTTCCTCGGTCGGTGAGCGGTGCCCTCGAGTATCGAGTCAACTCCACCGGCACCTGGACGACCTGGCTACCGGTGCCCGAGACCGACTCGATCGACTTCGAGTTCAGCGCGTCCTTCATCCTGCCTGCCGGCCGGTGCGCCAACTACCAGCTGCGAGGCGTCGCCATCGCAGCTGGCGACTACCCCTTCAGTATCGGTTGGTCTCGCGTGGGCAGCGAGCCGGTCGATGGCAGCGTCGGTCTCGTCGTCATCCCGGGCACTTCGATTGTGCCGGCGAACGACGGGCCCGAGCAGGGCATCTCCTGTCTCGGCGTCGGGGAGTACGGGGTGCGAATCGTCAGGCGGGCGACCCCCACCTCACGAGGCGGCGTGGTCGGCGAACTCACGCCATACTCCGGCAACTGGGCCCGTCTCCTCAACGCCACGAGCGACGCCTCCGTTCGCATCCCCCTCCGTGACCGCAACGGCCGCCAGACCGACGACTGTGACATCCTGAACGAGATCCGACCCTGGCGACACGAGCTCGAGATCCACCGATCGGGTCACCTCGTGTGGGCCGGTCCGATCCTGAACATCAAGGCAGACCCTCGCACCGGTCAGGCCGACATCTCCGCGAAGGATCTGTCGGCGTGGTGGGCGAAGCGGTTCCTGTTGCAGGACTTCAACTTCCTGGGCACCGATCTCGCTACCATCTTCGAGGCCTACGTCAACTACACCCAACTCGTCGACCCCTACGGCCTTGAAGTGACCACCACGCCGACGGGCATCCTCGGCGACCGCACGGTGATCGGACGCTCAGTGCTCTCGGCTGCCAACGAGTTGAGCGAACTCGACCGCACGGGCGTCGACTGGACGATCGCCAACCGTACGGCGTTCGTTGGCGGCACCACGATCAACGGGAGGAACTCGCGCATCCCGACTGTCTTCACCGACGAGTCGTTTCGCGATCCGCCGACCACCCGCCTGAGCGGCGATGGCCAAGGGAACGACTGGTACGTCAAGGGTCGATCCGACGACGACCTCGGTCGCTACACGAGCTCCGACGACGACGGCGTGCTCATCATGTCGAAGCGCACCGAGTACAGCATCGAGGACAAGAACTCGGCTGACGCCGCAGCACGCGGTGCATGGGAACGCTCACACGATCCACTCACCTACGTTGAAGGTGACAATGCCTTGGCTGCCAGCGCCGAGGTCGACATCCAAGAATTGCTCCCAGGAGTCGAGGCCGCCGTCGGCCTTTCGGGAGGCGGGGCGGTTCCCATGGTCGGGGTGCTGCGCCTCGAGCGCATCGCTGTCAACTTCACCGAGGGCAACGAAGAGGTGTCGATCTACATGCAGCCGAAGGGGATGACCGCCGATGAGTGATCGCACTCCCGGGGCGAACCCGGCCGGCGGGTTGGGATGGGTGACCGATCTGGCGCGCAAGGTCAAGGATCTCGAGCGGCGCCTCGACGACATGGACAAGAAGGCTGACTCACCGACCAAGGGCTTCCTCTGGTTGCCCGGTGGCGGTGGGTCCGAACTGTGGGTCAAGAGCACGGTCACGGGTAGCCAGGAGAAGGTCGCCGGCCCTCTCTAGGCTGGTACACTTCCCGCCATGGCCGGCATCAACGACTGTATCGACCCGTGCAGCCTTGAAGAGAACGGATCAGGTCTCCTGCGGGTCCGTCTCGCCCCCGGCGGTGGCATCACCTGTGAGGAGGACGGCCTCTCGGCGACGACGGCCTTCATCCCGCACTTCGAGAAGGCCGACGGCGAGCCCTTCGCCGTCCCAGGCCCTCTCGGCCCTGACGGCATCGTCAACCCGACCCTGCCCGGTCCCGGTGGGACGCCGGTCACCTCGGTGATGTCGGGCGGTCCATTCGCACTCCCCTCGGGCGGGACATGGTTCGTGTCGCTCCACGCCACGGCGAACCTGAAGCTACTCCCGCCGGCGACGGGCGCCTCGGAATGTGGACTCTCGCTCCTCGGCTCCGTTGATGGTGTGAACTACAAGGAGCTGCACGCGGTCAACTACATCACCGACTCAGCTGGCAAGATCGGCCCGGGCCCCTGCTACCAGGAACCGCTGCAGGTCTACCTTCCCGGTGGGACCGTGTTCACGCCGACGTTCGTGATTAATTACAATCGTGAAAGTGCAGCAAATGACGCTGACTTCATCAAGGCCACGAGCCAGCGTTCGTGGTTCTGGGTGCACAAGGTCTCATGACCGTCAAGCCGGGGGAACTCGCAGCGGGGCTCGACCTCTATACTGACGCTCTCGCCTGGCGCGGCCAGCCCTACCGTCTCGGCGCCGAGTCCCGGGTCACGACCGTCTCGCCAGGCGTTTCGGACTGCTCCGAGCTCATCGAAACGACGTGTCGGATCAACGGCGTCAGGATCCCCGACGGCGCGCAGAACCAGTACAACTGGTGCAAGCAGCACGGGCTCCTCATCCCGGTGTCCAAGGCTCGAGGTATCGTCGGAGCGCTCGGCTTCAGGATCAACTTCTCGGGCGGCGACCACGTCGTCTACTCCGATGGCCATGGCGGCACCATGGAAGCGAAGGGCCGGGCCTACGGGTGCGGCACGTTCTCCTGGGACGGTCGCTTCAACTACGCCGGCCTCATCCCCGGCGTCGACTACACGAACAAGGGCCGCGGCACCCCCGGCCACACCCCGACGCCGATCGCCACCAACCCGCCGGTCGAAGCGGCCAAGCCCGCTATCCGTCCATCCACGTCCGAGGAGGACGACATGCGAGTGATCATCTTCAGCTTCGACGGCGGGGGCCAGGAGAAGTGGCTCTACGTCGGGTCGGTGCAGGCTCCGAACGGGCGCATCGTCCCGGGGTGCGCCATCCACATCACCAATAAGGCGAAGGCTGAGGTCGAAGGTCTGACCGGACAGAACCCGGCCGTCGGTTGGGTGATCGGCACGGAGCAGTCGAACAAGACGAAGTCCTACTTCACCGAGATCACCTTCGACCAGTGGCGTCAAGCCCAGCTTGGCTGGCCGAAGTGAGCGCCGACAAGCCGACACTCGCCGAACTGCGACGCCGACTCCGGCTCGCAGCGACCGACATCCTGTCGCGCTTCGGCTGGACGTTCCTGCAGGTCTGCGGTGGCCTCGTCGCCGCCGAGCCGGTGCAGCACTTCGTCAACTCTCAGCTCGAAGCCAAGTTGCCGCTCTGGGCCTTCCAGGTGGCGAGCCCGGCCGCCATCGCCCTCCTGAAGAACATTGCCGCCGCACTCGTCGGCGAAGAGGGTACGGCCACCTTCACGAAGGCCCCCGATCTCGTCGAGGTCGGGCCCGACGAGGCGCCCGTCGGGCCCGCCGTCATCATCCCGGCCCACGTCGATGTGAGCCCGTTCGCCGTGCAGCCGCAGCCTCTCGCGCCGCCGCCGTTCCGCGAGGGCGTCGAGGGTGATTCGGGTGATGCGGTCCCTGTGGATCCCCCGGACTTCGGCGCGTAGTTTCGTTCGGCGTCGACTATGCTACCGCCGTGCTCAGCCTCTTGATCGTCGCCCGAGTGCTGGCCCAAGAGGCCCAGCAGCACGCCTCCGATCCGATGCCCTGGTGGGTCGGACTCTCCATTGGTACGAGTGCCTGGTTTGTCATCGCCTACCTCTTCTTCACCGGCAAGCTCCACGGTGACGCCGAGGTCAAGGAGTGGAAGCAGCTGTGGCATGAGGAGCGAGAGGCCCGGAGGTTGTCCGACGAGGCCGCCCGTGACGCTGTGGTCGCCTCGAGATTGGTTGCAGAAGCGATGGATGCTTTGCAGCGGGCCGCAAGGGGTACATGATGTTGGTGATGCGTCGCCGATCAACGGACCCGGACCTCGAGCAAGCGCGCGAGGAGACCTCGGCCGCGCTGGAGAAGGCCGTCGACCTACGTGAGGAAAGCCGGGCGGTGCGCCGGGAGATCGAGCGGATCAGCGCCACGAATGGCTTCGTGGCCATGTTCACCAAGCTGTTGAGGACCGCGTGATGCCATACACGCCCGACTGGTACCCGCTGACCGCCGCACTCTTCAATGCCTACCTGGCGGTCATCTGCCTGATGTTCCTGCTGCACTGGCCGCGGGTGTACCGCAACCTGCCGTGGATCGGTCTCATGATCGCCGCCGGTGCCATCTTCACCGACGCGCTGCGGGTGCTGCGACGGGTGGTGCTGCCGGGAGGGATCCTGCCGCGCTTCTCGGGCGAGCTCGACGCCCTGTCCTCGCTCGTCCCGTCGATCGGGTTCGCGACGGCCATCACCATCTGGCTCATCGCCGCTCGCAAGGAACGCAGGACTCCCACCATCAGCTGACCCGTGGCATAATGTCGCCATGGCATCACGTCAGTACAAGATCCCTGAGCGGGCTCAGGATGCCGCCGTCTTCGATCCCGATTGCGTGATCCTTGGTGCGAGGATCATCGATTGGTGCTCGTTCGGCTTCGGTAACACCGTGCTCGTTGACCCGATGGTGCTCGGCATGAAGTCGTCGAGCCTCGAGAAAGCGGCCCGCGCCGTCGCGGCGGAACACGGGTGGCTGTGCGATGTGAGCTTCGTTCCCAACGAGTCGATTCGCGACGGCAGCCGGGAGCGCGAGCAGCACGAGCGTCGCCTCGCCGTCGTCTTCAGGCGCAAGCAGATGGTCAACCTGCTCGGCGGCAGCCAGGGCGAGTTCATCGGCGCCGTCCAGCGGTGAGCGGCTTCCGCCGGCTCGCCGGCGAACAGGTCCAGACCATCCTCGAAGACCTGCAGAAGGGATCGTCCATCACGACGGCGGCGCGCAACGCTGGCACCTCGAAGGCTCGCCTCGGCAAGTTTGTCACGGCTGCCCGACAGGCTGAGCTGAAGATCGCCGAGGGTGAGTGCACGGCCGAGGAGCTCACCGATGATGAGCGATGGGCGATCGAGTTCTACGTCGCCATGGAGCAGGCGCAGGGCATCCTCGAGAACAAGCTGGTCAAGATCGTCGTCGACGCTGGAGAGAAGGACTGGAGGGCCGCCGCGTACGCCCTGGAGCGTCTCTTCCCCGACCGCTGGGCCAAACGGCCCGTCGAGGCCCCAAAGGCGCCCAACCAGCACCTCACGCTCGTGACGGTGGGCGTGTCGGATCCGCATGCCGAGATGGAGGCGCAGGCCCGCAAGATCCTCGAAGCCGGTGGCCTCGACAAGGTGGCCGCCATGCAGGCCCTCGCCGCCGGTCGCACCGCACCGCCAATCGACGCGGAGGCCGAGGTCGGCGACCTCCGCGATGCTGTGCCTGCCACGGTGCGCGACGCTGTCGATGCCCATGTCCTCGAGGATGAGGAGCCGGAGGAGTCGCCGGCGTCCTCACCGCTGTACGACGACACGTCGGAGTTCTGATGCGAGAGTTCGACGAGCTCGAGGCGTTGATGGCCAAGCCGGCCTCACCGCTTGCCGAGATCCGCCGGGCAGGGTGCGAGACCGGGTGGCGCGGCTGGCTGGCGTCGTGCGCTCAGCACTTCACCTACAAGGGGTTCGCCCCGCACCACGAGGAGTTCTGGGACTGGGTGTGGACAATCGAGGACGGTGTTCGGCCATCACCCACCGCTCACGTCAACATCTGGTCACGATCCCACGCCAAGTCGACGAGTGCCGAGCTCGCTGTCGCCCTGCTCTGCGCCCGCGGGAAGCGGAAGTACGTCGTCTACGTGTGCCGGACCCAGGATCAGGCGGATGCTCACGTCGCCAACATAGGTGGCATCCTCGAATCGCAGGCCATCGCCGACGTGTACCCGACGGTGGGACAGCGCCTCGTCAACGACTACGGCCACGCCAAAGGGTGGAAGCGCAGCCAACTCCGCTCTGCTGCCGGGTTCTCTGTGGAGGCCTACGGGCTCGACAGCGCCCAACGTGGCGCCAAGATCGACCAGTACCGGCCCGACCTCATCGTGCTGGACGACGCAGATGATCCCCGAGATACCGAGGTCACTGTCCAGAAGAACATCGAAGTGCTCACCAAAGGCCTGCTGCCGACAGGTTCACGGTGGATGTGCGTCATGGCGGTGCAGAACCTCATTTCCGATTACGGGATCTTTGGACGCATGGTCAGCGGCGAAGCAGACTTCCTCGTCGACCGCCACCTATCGGGCCCGATCCCCGCCATCGAAAACCTCGAAACCGACATCCGCGAGAACGAGGAGGGACAGAACCGATATGTGGTCATTGGCGGCCAGCCGACTTGGACCGGCTACACCCTCGACGATGCCCAGAACGACATCGACACGTATGGTTTCAGCGCCTTCGATGTCGAGTTCCAGCACAACACCGGCGGCATCGGCGACATGTTCCCGCCCGACAAGTGGATCGAACTCGACGACATGCCAACATGCCGTCGTTACGTGAGGGCATGGGACTTCGCTGGCACCGACAAGAAGCGCTCCGACTGGACGGTGGGCGTGAAGATGGGTCGCCTCAACGGGCGCACCTACATCGTCGACGTGATCCGGCGGCGTGTCCTCTCCGGCGACCTCCGCGAACTCGTGCTGGCGACGGCCCAGCGCGACGGCAAGCGCTGTCGCATCGTCATCCCGAAGGATCCCGGCCAAGCCGGGATATACCAGGCCGTGGACTTCGGGACGGGCCTCAACGGCTACAGCGTCTACCCCGAGCCTCAGACCGGCTCGAAAACGACGAAGGCCGAGGCCTTCTCAGGTGCACAGCAGCTCGGCATGGTTCACGTCCCGAAAGCCGCCCCGTGGCTCGGCACATGGAAATACGAATACAACCAGTTCGGCGGTGGGTCCAGATGGGACGACCAAGTCGACGCCGGGGCCTCGGCATTCAACCGCCTCGCCACCCTTGGTGAGGGCAACACCGGCTTCAGCGGGAGGAATCGCAACCAATGACGACGAACAAGGTAGGATCCCAGCATGGGTGAAGCGCGCCGGAGCGAACTGCTCTATCAGGGCCAGATCGATGCGGCCGGCTCGGTCGTCAATGCCGAACTCCGATCCAACGGTCGGGTCTACGCGATCATGGATCGGGGAGTCGTGCTCGCACACTTCCTCGAGCCGGAGGTGACGTTCGCCGACGGGTTCATGGTGATCGTCGGCCACCCGCCAGGCGAGGTCGACGGCGCGACGGCGACATGGCGCATCCCGAAGCCCGAGATCTTCTCGCTACGGCTCAGCGAAATGACGGTGAAGGCCGGCGATCGACCCGACCTCAAGGGGGCCACGGTCTCGCAGTCGCAGTACCGGGTGCGCATCGAGGGGCCGGCGGGCTCCGGCGTCGACCTGTCGTTGCCCGGCGCCCAGCTCGGCACCATCAACGGCAAGCGGTCGGTGACCTCGGCCGAGGGCGACGTGTTCATGCTCGAGGAGAAGGACTGCGGATGCGGTACGAAGAGGTAGCCGATCGGCTCTGGCCGCTGTGGATCTTCTGGCTGCCGTTCGGCCTGGCTCGCGCCACCCAGATCGTCCTGTTCGACCGCATTCTCGACGCACCGCGGAAGTGGTGGCTGCGCAAGGTCAACCCCCACGACTATCCGCCGGGCGACGATCGGCTCAGCCTGATCGCCTACGTGTCCATGTGCATTTTCTGCATGAGCGTCGACATCGGCCTGTTCTGGGCTGCAGTGTCCGGCATCCCGGTGCTCGGCGACATCGCCGTGATCGTGCTCGCCGCTCTCGCTGCCGCCTTCTGGGTGCCGATCATCGACCACTGGGGGGACAAGCTGCTCGCCGACAAGAAGGCGATGTCGGCCGAGGAGATCGCTGCTTGGTCGCATGGTGGCGTTAAGGTCGTCCCGGTCGTCGAGGAGCGCACGCTCGCCGAGACCGAGGTCGATGACGTGCTGGCTGCGCTCGAGGGCGATGACGATGGGAAGACCTGATGGCGAGTCGAGTTCCCCGGCCGCCCACGCTGGCCGTGCAGCAGCGGGGTGTTCCACGTAGAACAGTCGAGCCCCAGGCGAGCATGTTCCACTTCACGAACGAGGTGGGTCAGGACCTCCAGTCGGTGCTCAACGCTCGCAAGGCGTGGGCCGACCGCGCCCTTTGTCCCGAGGTGGCGACGATCACCAACATGTCGGCCTCGATTCTGACGAGCTGCTACTTCGAGGTGACGATCGACGGTGAGGTGCCCAAGCGCGCACCGTCGGGCGCCGACGCCGAGTATTACCGGATCGCCAAGCAGGCGCTCGATCGACGGTTCGGCTCCGAAGAGGAGCACGGCGTGCACATCGCCATGCTCTCCGAGCAGTGGGACATGACCGGCGACTCGAACCTGATCGGGTACAAGGTCGACGGTAACGGCGTGCCGACGGTGGGCCGAGGCATCGAGATGTGGGAGTTCGTCGCGTCCGATGTGCTCGTGCGTGACCCGGGCAACAACAACTACCAGTGGACCCGCAGTACCGGCGACGTGGTGACGCTGCCCGATGCCGGCGTCATGGCCACCCGAATCTTCGTCCCTCATCCTCGGCACAAGGCGCTCGCGACCAGCTGGGTGATCAACAGCCACGAGATCTGCGTCACGCTCGGCCTGTACCGGATGGCCCAGCGCGCCACGGGTCGTAGTCAGATCCTCGCCGACATGATCCTGGCGCCGTCGGAGGCCTCACCGGAGGATCCGACCTCGTCGACCGAGGCCTGGGGCAGCTCCTCGGGTCAGGCCGAGGATTACGCCGACCTCATCGAAGAGGTGATCCACAAGGCGATTCAGGACGCGATCAAGGATGCCAACGATGGCCGTCAGGTGCTCCCGCTGGTGATGGCGGTCGAGGCCGACTTCATCGAGAAGTTCGACCAACTGTCCATCGCCCGCAAGATGGACGTGGAAGCCCGACCCACAGTCGAGTCGCTGCGCAAGGAACTCGCCCAGAACTCCAACATGCCACCCGAGCAGCTGTTCGGCATCGGCGGCACGAACCGCTGGAATGGCAAGCAGGTCAACGAGGACGGCTTCCGCACGTACCTTGAGCCGAAGACCAAGCGGATGAGCGTCGACATCAAGAAGGCTGCGATCTGGCGAGAACTGCTGGCCAACCGCGTGCCGCTCGAGGTCGTGAAGCGCTTCGGCTGCAAGGTGAACAACTCGGGTGCCATCGCCCAGCCGGACTGGGCCACGGTCGCTCCGAACCTGCGGCGCGACGGCACCATCGGCCCCTCTGGCGCTCGCCGTCTGTTGGGCCTCGACGAGTCGTACGCTCCGACCGAGGCTGAGAAGGCCGAGGCCGCGGCGGCGCAGCAGAAGCCGCCGACCGAGCCGGCCAACAAGGGCACCGGCAGCGGTCGTCAGCGCGACGACACGGTGAGCCCTGATAACCAGAACCCGGGCCAGATCAACCGGGTGGCCGGCAGCGCCTCGCCAGTCCCACAAATCTTCGATCTGGCGGCCGTGGACGCCTCTCTCGCCGCCGCAACGACCTTCGCCCCCCAGGAGCCGCCCGTGGATACCGCCCGCCAGCAGGCGCAGGCAGAGATCGCCCGCCTGAGCTCGATCGAGGGCGAGACGATGGCCCGCCTCGAGGAGGCGTGCGAGGCGGCGTGGGACGCCGGCATGGCCCGCGCTGGGTCGCAGTTCAAGAACTGGGCCCGGCCGCAGAAGCAGCTGGCCGCGAGGCTGCCGGATGAGCCCCGGCTCGTGCCGGAGTGGCTCGACCACGAGACCGCCCTATCGCTAGTTGGCGATCGCTTCGCTTCCCCGATCGAGCGGGACACCTCGATGTTCGGGCCGGCGCTCGTGGTGCTGCTCGCGGCCTGGTCGCGCATCGTCGACCGAGCCTGGGCGCAGGCCGACCTCGAGGTGCCGCCGGCCGAGCGTGAGCGGGCCCGCGATGAGTCGCTGGCGATCCTACGGGACTCGATGGTCGCCGCCCTCGCCGCCCGAGTCTTCGGCGGCTGGACGGCCCCGCAGGGCAGCCCCGGCCGCATCCCGGCACCGGTGATCCGTCGGGCGCTCGCCGTCGCCGGTGGTGCCCCCGGGATCGCCGCCGGCTTCGAGCCGGTGGCTGAGGCCGCCTACGGCATGATGTTCGGCCCTCTGGGTCTCAGTGCGCTCGGCCTCAGCGTGAAGGGCTGGGAGTGGGATTACGGACCGCTCAGCCTGCGCAACTCGGTCGCCGAGTTCCACCACGAGCTCGACCATCAGGTGTTCGCATCGACCGACGATCCAGCGTTGGACGGAGGGCCCTTCGGGCGCAGGTTTCCCGGCGACCACTTCCACTGTGCCTGCAGATGGTCGCCCGTGATCGGCTGATCACGCCACGATCACACACGGGTGGTCGGGGGCGTCCACCGGGAACGGACAGGAGCGGCGCATGGGTCGGTGCCAGTGCGTGACGAAGCGGCCGTTGCGCTCGGTCGGAATCATCTGGTCGCACGATGAGCACCACGACGTGTCGCCGGGGTAGCAGCCTCGATGCGACAGTCCGCACCTTCCCCCGTCGCATTCCACGCTCTGGGTGAACCCGTCGAGCAGGTACACGGTGTCCCCGGGCTTGAGGCCGGGGAGGAACGGCAGAGCCGAGGAGATGTCGGTGGCGGCGTCCTCGCCGAACGCACCTTCCGGCCAGAACCAGAGCGAGCCGTCGGGACGCATCTCGACCACTGCTCCATGTCCGTCGGCGTCGGCTTCGACCACCTTGACCTTCCGTAGCGTGCCCTCGCCGATCATCGACGACAGGACGATCGGGTGCGGCGGGTTGTGGTTGCTGATGTCGTCGAACTTGTGCGCCCACTCGTCGTTCGTCATCAGACCGCGGCCGGATGCCTCGTAGAAATCGTCGTCGTCGGCTTCATAGTCGGGCACGTAGCCCTTCGGAATGACGCTGCACACGATGTAGCCGTCATGCGCTCCGACTTCGGGTCGCGCGCTGGTGACGCCGATGGTGACGGGATGGGCTGGTGGCGTCCACACACCATCGGTGCAGTCGGGGCACGGCGAGCTTCCGAACATGTCGTCGCGGAACTCGCTGCGTCCAGCGCACGTCGGGCAGGGGAGGCCCGGGAGGATCGGCAGCAGACCAGCGACGAGCGCTGCGCCGATCACGGGGTCGATGAAGACGGTCATAACCACCCGCCGTTCTCGCCGCCACGCCAGACGGCTTCACTCTCGGGCGCTGCGTCGACTTCCGATGCCCATGTGACCTCGTCGGCGATGTCGTTCTCGAAGAAGTCCGGTTCCATGACTTCGAGGGCTGTGGCCTTCGCCTCGTCGGCGTCGGCAGCCTCGATGTAGAGGATGCCGGACACGCGACGTTCGACCATCACGGCGAAAACCTGGGTGCTCATTGCTCACCGTCTTTCGGGTCAGGGGACGGCGCAACCGGAGGCAGGTAGCCTCGGGCGGCGGCGATGCTCGCGAACATCCGTCGCTCGTTCCGGTCGTTGAGATCGTCGACGTACGCTCGGAGCTCGCGGTCTCGGATCGATGCGAGCTTCTCGTTCTCCATCCAGAACGGCCACTGCTCGTCGGTGAGCTTGCCGGCGCCGTTGGCTCGCGCCGTCGATCGCAGCACCTTCATCGTCTCGATGATGTAGGCCTTCTGCTCGCCGAAGGTGGCCTTGTTCCATACCCACCGCGGCACCCGGAAGCCGAGCCGCTGGGCGAGCGTCGAGTCCCTCGAGACGATCACGCGATGCCGTGGGCAGAGGCCGATGACGAGCGGCTTGGCGAGCTCCTTCAGGCCACGGGTCTCGATGGTTGTGAACGGCATCACAAGGCCCTCGTCGCACTCGCTGTAGCCGTCGAGCGCGCACATCGTGAAGGTCATGTCCGACACGTCGAACCGGACCTTGGCCTGCTTCGGCGCCTTCTTCTTCGGCCGGCTCATTGCTCGACCCATCGAGCGAGCTCCTCGAAGGCGATGAGCGAGGCGTAGGAGTCGAACCCACCGGAGTGCCAGCGCACCTCCACGCCGTCGCGCTCGGCCGCCTTCTCGGCTAGGTCGTGCAGACTGCGCTTGGTGGGCGGTGTGCCCATGCCCTGCTGAGCCTTCTCGATGAGGAACATCATTGAGTTGAGGTCGGCGAACTGGTGCGCCGGGTTGCCGTAGCGGTCCTTGAACAGCGACGCCGTGATTGGCAGCCACTTGAGGATGAAGGGCCAGTCGAACGAGCCGACATTCCAGCCGAGAGGCACCAGGCGGTAGTCGCCGGCGGCATCGAGCCACGTCGCCAGCCGGGCGTCGACGATGTCGGCGGCGTCCGCTGCGGCGAGATCAGAGATCTGCTCGAGCGAGTAGCCGTTCACCTTGAAGGCCTCGGCCTGCCAGGTGAACGAACCCTGGTCGTGCCAGATCGGCTCCTCGAACCACTGCACGTTGCCGTCGTCGCCGCGGAACGCCGCGCCGATCTCGATGAGGGTGTTGCCACCAGTGAAGTCGAGGCCTGTCGTTTCGCCGTCGATCGCGATGAAGCGGATCGGTCGGTCGTCGGGTCGGTTCATGTTCCTGCCTCCAGGGCGTTGAGTCGGATTTCTGTTCGGGCACCGTGCTGGTCCTTCTTGCGGACGTAGCCGTGCCAGTTCTTGATGAGCTTGTCGTTGCTGAACACGAACGGCTCGCCCGGAGGCCCGCCGAGGGCGTCTGCCACGAGCTTCATGAGGTTGTCGCCGTCTGCACTGCCGTGCGCACCGTAGAAGACACACGAGAGCTCCATCGGACCGTTGTACGGCTGACGGCCGGCCCAGTGCAGCGCAACGACCTCGCGCAGCGCTTCCTCGGCCTCCTCGGTCTCCTTCGGCGTGTAGATCTTCGGGTAGCCGCCGCGGCAGGCGCAGCGCGGCCGACCCTTCGACACCGGCTTCCCCTCGACGGTGCAGCGCAGCAGCTCTGCACCGACGACGTACAGTTCGGCCACGTCAGGCCATCTCCTTGACGGTCGAGCAGATCAGCTCGGCAAGTCGCATCGACGCAGCGTAGGTGTAGTGCACGCGGTCGGGGCAGATCTCGGTCGGCGCCGGGTCCCAGTCGATCAGGCGGTCGACGCCGAGGCACACCGGGGTGATGTGGAGCTGCTCGAGCATCGGGAACTCGGGGGCCCGTCCGTGCCGGAACTGCGTCGGCACCCAGAGCACCTTTTTGCCGTGGTTCTGCATCGCCCTGATGAGCAGAGTCCAGTTGTCGCGCACCTGCTTGAGGGTCGTGAACCCCATCTCGATGGCGACGGCCTCGTTAAAGCCGCTCGAGACCACGATCACGTCGGCGTGCACCGGCTGCTGCAGGCACTTCACGAGCCAGTCACCAACCTGCCAGCCGGGGTAGGCGTTGTTGGAAAGCAGCGCGATGTCGGCGTCGAACGAGTCGCAGTAGCGCAGCGCCACCGCTGCGCCCATCCCGAACCCATCTGCCATTGCGGGGGCGACGTGTGAATCGCCCCATACCTCGAATGTTGTGGTCATGATGCGCACCCTACGTGGCGGTAGGTGCCGTCGCTCATCCGAGTGATGCGCTGGCCTTCCTTGATCGGCAGGTTGCATGCCCCGACGCCCGAGCACTGGCCGTCGTAGTTCGCCGTGAAGGTCGGGCCCTCAGATGTGAGCGGTCGGACCGGCTCGGCGCCGATGCCATCGTCCTCGAGACAGGTCATGCAGGACTTCGGTGACGGGTAGCCGTGGGTGCAGGCCTCAGAACTCATCGTCCAACGCCTCCCAGATCGGCGGTGCATCGTCGGTCGGTGGCTCGGGTTCCGGCTCACCGTCGATGCCCAGCGTCTCGAAGAAGGCGTCGACAGCCGCCTCGTCGTCCATCTCGTCGTCGGGGATGGGTGGCGGATCCTGGGCTGTGAACTTGATGGCTTCCATGTCCACGGGGCCACCAACGACGCCCGTGATGTTGCCGACCTGCGGCTCCATCATGATGGTCCCTGTCTTGCCGGCCGCCGGCCGCGCAATGACATGGCCTTCGGAGATCGTGAAGCCGACACCCTCGGCGTCGGTGCCCATCTGCCGTTCGATCCACACCTGGAAGTCGTGCTCGTCGGCGATGTCGTTGAGCAGCTTCATCGACGCTGCGTCGAGG
>CALMLJ010000457.1 GCA_937868025.1 uncultured Acidimicrobiaceae bacterium | reverse complement strand
TTTGCGAGTGGCAGTTCGAGGATGTCGGTGGCTCCGGCGTCCTTGAGTGCGGGGATCAGGATGTTGATCTCGTTCTTCGGGACGACGGTCTCCACGGCGTACCCGTTGCGGCGGTACAGCTCGTTGACGGTCGGCGTCTTCATGGCCGGCAGCTTCGCGATGACCGCATCGAGGTCGTCGGTCGACACGTTGAGCTTCACCAGCACCTTGCCGCGGGCCTCGAGCACACCCTGCAGGAGGGTCATGATCTGCTCCATCGCGTGGCGCTTCTCGGGCACCTCGTACGTCGCCGGATTGGCGACGACCTCGGTGTAGCTGTGGAGGATCGTGTCGATGACCTTGAGGCCGGCGGCTCGGAGCGCGTTGCCGGTCTCGGTGATCTCGACCACGCAGTCGACGATGTCGGGCACCTTGGCCTCGGTCGCGCCGTAGCTCAGGCGAACGTCGGCTTCGATGCCGTTCTGCTCAAAGAAGCGGCGGGTGATCTCGGGGTACTCGGTCGAGACCTTCACCCCCTGGGGCAGGTCGGCGACCTTCTCCCATTCGGCATCGCCCGCCACGGCAACCACCATCTTGATGGGGTTGGTCGTTGCCTTCGAGTAGCCCATCTCGCCGAGCGAGACGACGTTCGACGACGTCTCCTCGACCCAGTCCCGGCCGCACACACCCAGGTCGAACAGGCCGTCGGCGACGTAGACCGGGATCTCCTGGGGGCGCAGGATGCGCACGCTGGCGATGCGGGGATCGGCAATCGTGGCCTTGTAGGTGACCGCCGAGTTGCGGTGGATGCCGAGGTCCGCGTCGGAGAAGAGTTGGAAGGTCGCCTTCTCGAGCGATCCCTTGGGCAGCACCAGGTTCAACATGGGCGCAACGGTAGTGCGGGGGATGTCGCCGGGGCACATGGATACCCACCACGACGTGCACGGAACGCCTGCAGCGATGAGAATCGGCCGCTCACGTCGTCTGCCCTCCCGGACCCACCATCGACAGGAGCATCCGCGTGACCATTCGCCAGCAGCCAGCAGCAGGAGTGCCGATCTGGATCGACCTCATGACGTCGGACCGCGACGCCAGCGTCGCGTTCTACACCGAACTCTTCGGTTGGACGTCCGACGAGCCGAACCCCGACTTCGGGGGGTACTCCAACTTCCGGCTGCACGGCGAGGAGGTGGCCGGCCTCATGACTGCCGAGCCCGGAGCGCCGTCGGACATGTGGTCGGTGTACCTCGCTACGCCCGACGCTCCCGCCACCCTCGAGGCGGCGCGCAATGCCGGCGCTTCGGTGATGGTGGACGCCATGGCCGTCGGCGACCTCGGCACCATGGCGGTCGTCGTCGATCCCGGCGGTGCGGTCATCGGCATGTGGCAACCGGGTGAACACCGGGGCGGCGTCGTGGCGACCACGAACGCTCCGTGCCATTTCGAACTGCACACCACCTCCTACGACGCAGTGCTCCCCTTCTACCGCGACGTGTTCGGGTGGACGATCAGCACGGCGGCCGACGAACCGGGCTTCCGCTACTCGACCTACGACGTGGCCGACGGCGAGAACGCCGGGATCATGGATGCGTCGGTGTTCGGAGAAGGAGCCAGCAACTGCTGGTCGGTGTACTTCGCGGCCGACGACGTGGCGGCGACCCTCGCCCGGGCCGTCGAACTCGGCGGTGCGGTGCTCCATGGGCCCGAGACCACTCCGTACGGGGTGTTGGCGACCGCGACCGACGCCACGGGGGCGCTCTTCAAGCTGCGCGGCGACGCCTGATCCGCACCACGGGACCCGGGGCGCCACCACCTACCCTGGGTCCCGTGGCCGCAACGTTCATCGACGACCCCGCCGACCCGAGGGTCGCTGACTTCCGGCGCCTCAACGACGGTGCGTTCCGGCGTACCGTCGAGGCGGCCGGCCCGTTCCACAAGGGCATGTTCGTCGTCGAGGGGTGGTTGGGACTCGAACGGCTGGTGCCGTCGCGCTACCCGATCAGGGCCGTGTTGGTCGATGCCGCGAAGGTCGCTCGGGCCGAGGAGGTGCTCGGGCGGAGCCCCGCTCCCCTGCTCGTCGCCGATCGGGCCCTGCTCGACGAGATCGTCGGGTTCCCACTCCACCGGGGTGTCGTCGCAGTGGCCGACCGGGGATTGCCGGTTCTGTCATCGACCGTCGTCGGTCGCGGTCGCCGACTCCTCGTCACCGAGGGTGTCAACGACGCCGAGAATCTCGGTTCGATCATCCGCAACGCCGTGGCGCTCGGGGGCGACGGCCTGTTGCTCGACCCGACGTCATGTGACCCGCTGACCCGACGAACGGTGCGGGTGTCAGTGGGCCACGCCCTGGCGCTGCCGTTCGCCCGCCTGGCGTGGCCCGACGGGCTCGCAACGCTCCGGGAATCCGGACTGACGACCGTTGCCCTGACGCCACGGGCCGACGCGGTGGCGATCGACGAACTCTCGTTGCAGCCCGATCAGCGCGTCGCGATCGTCGTCGGGGCCGAGGGCCCCGGGCTGACCGACGCAGCGATCGATGCCTGCGACATCGCCGCCCGAATCCCGATGGCACGCGGCGTCGACTCGCTCAACGTCGCGGCCGCGACGGCGATCGCCGCTCACCGCTTGTTCTCGTCCGCTTCCGTCTGAACCGCGTGCAGATTCCGCCCATATAGGGCGCGATTCGCACGCGGTTCGTCAGGTGCCACGATCCAGGGCCTCACGACCCACACGGTACGTGCCGTCGGGGAGATCCAGGCTCAGCCGGGCGGATGTGCCCGGCTGGGCCTGGATTCGGCCTCGGGTCAGTGATGATGGTGATCGTGCCCGTCGTGATCGTGCCCGTCGTGATCGTGATCGTGATCGTGATCGGCCGGCACGTAGCGGCGAGCGAGCAGGGCCATCTCCACCGCGGTGTGGGCACCCTCCTCGCCGACGTTGTGGCCCCCCGGGCCCTCGGATCGATCCTCGGCCTGTTGGCGGTTCTCGGTGGTCAGCACCCCGAAGATGACCGGCACACCGGTGGCGAGACCGACGTCCTGCAATCCACGGGCGCACTCGCCGGCGACGAAGTCGTAGTGGCTCGTGTCACCACGGATGACACACCCGAGGCCGATCACGGCGTCGAACTCGCCGGAGTGGATCATGGCCATCGACGCGAACGGCACCTCGAACGCACCAGGCACCCATTCGACGACGACGTCCTCGTCGGCGACCTGACACGCAGCGAGCCCACGCACGGCACCGTCGAGGAGACGCTCCGTGATCGCGGCGTTGAAACGACCGCACACGACGGCCACACGAAGACCTGCGCCGTCGAGCGCCGGGGCCTCACGGCCTTCGAGCTTCTGATCGACACCCATCAGTTGCCTCTTTCGATCGCCTGAACACCTGTTGAGCGGAGGTCACGGAGGACCGACACCACCTCGACGGCGGACCGAGCGATTTCGACGCCCTTGCCCTTAAGATGCTCGGCGAAGAAGGCGTGATCGCCGGCGTCGTTCTCGTCGAATCGTTGGGGCGTCAGCACCGCCGAGAGCACCGGAACACCGGTCTCGGTGGATACGGCGACGAAGCCCGTCAGGATCGCTTGGGCCACGAACTCGTGGCGATAGATGCCACCGTCGACCACGAAGCCGAACGCGAGTACGGCGTCGTAGTCGCCCGACGTCGCGAGCACCTTCGCGACCAAGGGGAGCTCCAGGCTCCCGGGGACCGTGATCAAGCTGATCGCGTCCTCGGCGATGCCCGCCGCCACCAGATGCGAGTGGCAGGCAGTCGTCGCGACATTGACGAGATCGCTGTGCCACTGCGCCGCGATCATCGCGATGCGGACGTCGGTGCCGGCCATCAGTCGACGCCTTCGATCAGGTGACCCATCTGTTCCTTCTTGGTCCGGAGGTAGCCGATGTTCTCGGCGTTGGGGACGGTCGGGATGGAGACTCGGCCCGTGATCTCGAGGCCGAACCCGTCGAGGCCGCCGAACTTGGAGGGGTTGTTGGTGATGAGGCGCATCGTGGTGATGCCGAGGTCGTTGAGGATCTGAGCACCGATGCCGTACTCGCGGGAGTCGACCGGCAGGCCGAGCGCCACGTTGGCCTCGATGGTGTCCATGCCCTGCTCCTGCAGGTTGTACGCCCGGATCTTGTGGCCGATGCCGATGCCACG
>CALMLJ010000456.1 GCA_937868025.1 uncultured Acidimicrobiaceae bacterium | reverse complement strand
GCGCTGTTGCCCCGCGGAGCGGTCCCGGACGCCTCGGTCCAGGTCGAACACGTCGCAGCCGTTGCCCCGGCCCTTGCCGCCGTCGCCGCCCACCATCAGTTGGTGATCACCCACGGCAACGGACCCCAGGTGGGCCTGCTGGCGCTCGAGAGCGCCGACGACCACTTGCTGACGCGGCCGTATCCCCTCGATGCCCTGGTCGCGGAGACACAGGGGTTGATCGGGTACTGGCTGCAACGCTCGATCGCGGCCGCCGGTCTCCGGCGTCCGATCGTGAGCCTTGTGACCCAGACGCTGGTCGATCCCACCGATCCGGCGTTCGACACGCCGACTAAGTTCGTCGGCGCGACCTATTCCGAGGGCGACGCCCACCGGCTCGCCGCCGAGCGGGGTTGGACTGTCGCCCCCGACGGGGATCGCTGGCGGCGGGTGGTTGCCAGCCCCGACCCGGTCGACGTCGTCGAACGCCCGCTCGTCGAGCAGCTGCTCGAACGCGGCACGACGGTGGTCTGCGCCGGCGGTGGCGGCGTGCCGGTCGCTCACTCCGACCAGGGGCTCGTCGGCGTCGAGGCCGTGATCGACAAGGACTGCGTCGCGGCGCTGCTCGCGCTGCAGCTCCACGCCGACCTGCTGGTGCTCCTGACCGACGTGCCCAACGTGATCGAGGGCTTCGGGACCGACGACGCCCGCCCCCTCGGCCTCGTGACGGCGGAGGAGATCGATTCCCTGAGCTTCCCCGCCGGGTCGATGGGGCCGAAGGTCGCGGCGGCGAGCCGGTTCGCGCGGTTCGGGCGGGGTCCGGCCGTGATCGGAGCGCTCGACGACCTGCCGCAGATCCTCGAGGGCGTCGCCGGCACCCGCGTCACGGCCTGATCGGGTCGCTCCGCGGACGGGCCCGAGTGACCTTCGGCTCTGTGCGGGGCCCGGGTACGGGCGGACGATCACCACATGGCATCGAACCAACAGCATCCCGTCCAGGAGTCCGTGGTCGAGCAGTTCCTCGCCGGCCACCGCATCGCCGTCGTCGGAGCGTCCGACGACCCCAAGAACTTCGCCCGCACCATCTACACCGAGCTGAAGGCACACGGCTACGAGCCCGTGCCGGTACACCCGAGCGCGGTGTCGGTCGACGGCGACGTCGTTCACCACGACGTGGCCTCGGTGCCCGGAGCGCTCGACGGCGTCATCATCGTCGTGAGCGCGGACCATGCCGTCGGCGTGGTCCGCGAGTGCATCGACTGCGGCATCGACAAGATCTGGTTGTTCCAGGGGCTGGGCGGACCCGGCGCGGCCTCCGACGAGGCGGTGCGCACCTGCGCCGAGGCCGGCGTCGACGTGGTGCCGGGAGCGTGCCCGCTCATGTTCCTCGAACCGGTGGGGTGGTTCCACCGTGTCCACCGGGCGGCACGTCGCGGTCGCCATGCCCTGGTCGTCGGTTCCGAGCCCGTTCGCTGACCCGTCGCCAACGTGCATCACCGGGTGATGTGGGTAAGAATACCTGCGGGTGGAACGTTCGCCCGCCCGGAGGTCTCGTGGACACCAGCGCTCCCAATGTCGGTGAAATCGGCGGGCCGACCTCGTGGGCGATGCTCGACTTCGCTCCGGGCGGCATCGTGGTCGCCGCCGAATCGGGCGAGATCGTGTTCGCGAACCGTCAGGCGAGGGAGATGTTCCGAACCGGCGACGACGGCCTCGTCGGGTCGTCGGTCGACGACATGTTGCCGACCGATCTCCGCGGGGCGCACCGGGCGCACCGGACCCGGTTCCGTGCCCGCCCCGAGGTGCGATCGATGGGTGCCGGCCTGCTGCTCCGGGCGCGACGCGCCGACGACACCGAGTTCCACGCCGAAATCAGCCTGAGCCCGTTCACGTCGCCCGCAGGGCGCTTCGTGGTGGCCGCCGTCCGCGACATCACCGAGCGGGTCGCCTCCGAGGACCACCTCCACCGGGTGCTCCACTCCCTCGACCTGAGCG
>CALMLJ010000455.1 GCA_937868025.1 uncultured Acidimicrobiaceae bacterium | reverse complement strand
TCACGAGCGGGTAGAACCTTTTCCCGGCAGGTTCGCCTGGGACAGATACGCCGCGCCGCACTGCCGCTTACCTCGCTACCTGGCGGAGACGGTGGTGTGCTGTCCCAGGTCATAGGAAACGGGTCTGTCGCGTCATGGGAAACGTTGGCGCCCTTGTGTGCAGGGGTGTCCAAAGCCAGGTTGATCATCACTGCGGTTGTTCTCGAGGGTCGTTCCCAGGCTGTGGTGGCCCGCGAGTACGGGGTGTCGCCGGGGTGGGTGTCCAAACTCGTCGCCCGCTACCGGCTCGATGGCGAGGCGGCGTTCGAGCCCCAGTCGCGGCGTCCCCACACCTCACCGCCCCCACCGCTCACTCCCACACCGGGCCACCCCAGCAACCATCTACCAGGCCCGCCCCAAAGCCGGACCCGCACCCGCCGACAGTCCCGTTCACTACCGGGTCCGCCACGACCGCATCGATACCACCGGCAAGATCACGCTGCGCCACAACAGCCGCCTGCACCACATCGGCATCGGCCGAGAACACGCCCGAACCCACGTCATCGTCCTCGTCGCCGACCTCGACATCCGCATCGTCAACGCCGCGACCGGCGAGCTCCTCCGCTACCTCACCCTCGACCCCACCCGGAACTACCAACCCACCGGAAAGCCCCGCTCCCAGAAACGACAAACCCCCGAACCTGAGGGTTCGAGGGTTCCTATGTCGTGAGAGATCACACTGCGGAGACGGTGGGATTCGAACCCACGGTGAGTTGCCCCACACACGCGTTCCAGGCGTGCCGATTCGTCCGCTCTCGCACGTCTCCTGGGCAGGTGACCGGCATCGAGCGTAGCTGGTCCCGCTGGCATGTCCGCCACTTTGTCCAGCTACACTGCCCCGGTCCGTGTTCTGGTGAGGCGGTCGGGTCCTGTGCAACTCAGGGCCGTGAATCGGGTCAGGGTCGGAAGGCAGCAGCCCTCAGCGGATACCAGGGTGTGCCGCAGATCGCCTGACCGTCTCACCAGGCCACGGAATCCAACTCGGCCGCGATCAGGGCGGCGAGTTCGGCCGGCCGCTCCACCGGCACGTAGTGGCCGGCACCCTCCACGATGCGGCAACGACCGCGTCGGAGCCCTCCTGCGAACGCCGGGGCTGTAGCTGAGAGCGGGTCGTGCTCTCCACACACGACGAGCGTTGGAACGTCGATTGATCGGGCGAGGTCGGATCGATCCGGCCGACCATGGAACGCTCTGACCCCGACGGCGAGGTCGTCAACGGTTTGACGCAGCGCGACTGAACGCGCAGCGGCGACCACGGTTGGATCGGCGTCAGCGGCGAACAACGGAGCCCAGTAGCGATCCCAGGCAGCGGCGATCCCATCTCTGGCCAGGAGCTCGAGGGCTTCGTCGCGGACGCGTGGTTCGGGACGGTGGGCGGCCTTCGTCCCGACGAGCACGAGGAGCTGGACACGACCGGGGTCGAGCCGGACCACATCGAGGGCGCACGATCCACCCACGGAGTTGCCCACCACCACGAGCGGTCCGTCGCCGGCCTCCTCGATGACACTCACGGCCCACGCGTCGAGCGTGTCGCCGTATGCGTACAGGGTGGGAGCGATCGAGCGCGGCGTCAGCGAGCTGATCTCCCTGGCCCAGATCGACCCGTCGAGCGGCAACGGATGGAGGAGGACCAGGGTGGCTGCGGTCACGACAACGTGAGCCAGAGCAGCGCGAGTTGGATGCAGTTGAAGAGCGCGTGCGCCACGATGCTCGTGCCCAGCCGCCCGGTCAGTCTGGCGATCGCCCCGAGGCCGAATCCCATCACCGCGAGGCTGACGATGAGGTCGGCGTTGCCCCACCCCTCGCTCGGGGTGATGTGCGCCGCGCCGAACACGGCGGCCTGCATAGCGACGGCGATCCAGGGCGTCCACCGTGACGACAGGCCCCGTTGGATGAGACCGCGGAACAGCAGCTCCTCGGTGAGGGGAGCGATGAGGCCGGCGGTGACGAAGAGCGTCGCGAACGTGACGACGTCGCGGCCGCGTTCGGACACCTCGGTGAGGTTGGAACCACTCGGCGCCCCCAGCACGTGGGCGACGATGTTGATCACCATCAACGAGATCGTGAGGGCGATCGCTCCGCCGATGCCGAGCGGGACATCGATCCATCGGAACCGGAATCCCAGATCGTCGACGAACCGGCCGGTGCCCCAACGCCGCGATCCGTACCACGCCGCGAGTGGCATGCCGAAGGTGCTCACGGCGAACAGGGCGAGTTGCACCAGCGCCTCGGGCGTCTCGGGAAGCAGCGCCGCCACCCTCGTCCCGATCGTCAGGACGACGATGAGCACGATGCCCAGCACTGCGGCGGGAAGTTGGAGCGTCGGGGTGCGGGGGAACCACGTGCGGTCGTCCGATGCTGGAGTGGGCTCCGGCGGCGTGACCCACTGCCACCCGTCCCACCAGAGCCAGCGCTCGTTGTGGTGGTCGCGGTACCAACCGGGAGGCGCGCTCGGGGCCGTGGCCGACGGAGACGCGACGGGAAACGACACGCCGTGAGCATACGGAGCGGCAACATCGATCCGTCCGTCGGGGCCGCGCCGACCTGACCCCGCTCTCAGGGGTCCGCACTCCGAGGCCCGCCCCGTCTGGGCGTCAGAGGGCGACAACTAGGCTGGCCCCCGATGGCCCACCAATCGCTCTACCGCCGCTACCGGCCCCGCCGCTTCGCCGACGTGCGAGGGCAGGACCACGTGGTGAAGGCGCTGCGCAACGCCGTGGCCCAGGGCACCGAGGGTCACGCCTACCTGTTCAGCGGCCCCCGTGGCACCGGCAAGACGTCCACGGCGCGGATCCTCGCGAAAGCGCTCAACTGTCCGAACCTCGTCGACGGCGAGCCGTGCGGCGAGTGCGAGAGCTGCCTCAGCATCGAGCACGGCAACAGCTACGACCTGTTCGAACTCGATGCGGCTTCGAACAACGGCGTCGACGCCATGCGGGAGCTGATCAGCCGTACCGTCGTCGGCTCGCCGGGCCGCAACAAGGTGTACATCCTCGACGAGGTGCACATGTTGTCGCCGGCGGCGTCCAACGCGCTGCTGAAGACGCTCGAGGAGCCGCCGGAGCACGTGTGCTTCGTGCTGGCCACCACCGATCCGCAGAAGGTACTGCCCACGATTCGTTCGCGGACGCAGCACTTCGAGTTCTCGCTCCTCTCCGCGACCGAGCTCGCCGACTACGTCCGGTGGATTCGCGAGGACGCCGGGCTCACGTTCGATGACGCCGCAGTCGACCACGTGGTGCGGCAGGGCCGGGGTTCGGCGCGCGACACCCTGTCGGCGCTCGACATGGTGGTCGCCGCCGGCGGCGTCACCGACCGTGCCGAGTCGGTCGAGGAGATCATGACGGCACTCGTCGACCGCGACACCGCCCGCGTCATGATCGCGGTCTCCGACGCGGTGGCCCAAGGGCGCGAGCCGCGGGTCCTCGCCGAGCAGCTGCTGGTCAGCCTGCGCGACGCGTTCCTCGCGTCCGTGCACGCCCACCTCGAGCACCTGTCCGACAGTGACCAGGCCCAGATGGCCGACCTGGCGGGTCGGCTCGGTACGGCGACCATCACCCGAGCGCTCGAATCGCTCGGGCTCGCCATCGTCGACATGCGCCAGGCCGCCGACCCTCGGGTCCCGCTCGAGGTCGCGTTGATCCGCCTGACGACGCCGAGCGCCGACACGTCGGTGCAGGCCCTCGTCGAGCGCATCGACGACCTCGAACGCCGCCTCGCCCGTGGCATCCCGGCGGGTGCCGCTCCCGCCGCGCCGGCACCGGCCACGTCCCCGGGTTCGGACACACCCGCCCCCGCCACGCCGGTCGTCGAACCTCATCCGGAGCCGGCACCGACTTCCGGCGCTGCGTCGAGCCCTGCCGAGATCCGCGCCCAACTCGCAGCTCGCAAGGGCGACGCGCCATCCGCACCGACGCGTCCGTCCCCGCCCAAGCCGCCCACCCGTCCCGGCGCCCCGTCGCGGCCCGGGTCCGCCGACCCCTCGCCGTCCGCCCCGGCCGCGACGCCGGCACCTGCACCAGCGCCCTCCTCCGCGGCACCCCCCGCTCCCGTCGCGCTGGTGTCCGAACCGTCTGCACCAACAACTGCACCCGCACCCGCGCCGGCTGCTGGTGGCGGCACGGTGACGCTCGAGCAGCTGGCGGCGGCGATGACCGAGTCGGTGCTCCCGACCCTGTCAGGCATGACCAAGTCGCTGTACGGCGGTGGTCGGTTCGTCGGCGAAGCCGACGGCAAGTTCCAGTTCGCCCTCGACAACGTGCCCGACCGGGTCCTTCCCCGGGCGCAGGCCGCACTCGCCGACGTCGAGGCGGCGCTGAGCGTCCGCGTCGGGCAGCCGGTGTCGGTGCACCTCACCAACGGCGGCGAGGGTTCGTCGTCCGCGCCGTCGTCGTCCGGAACGCCGGCCCCGACCCCCGTCGTCGCAGCCGACACCGACCAGGACGAACGCGACCACATCGACGTGTCCGACCTCGAGGACGCGACCGACGTCTCGACCTCCGGGGTCGACAAGCTGGTGCAGGCATTTCCCGGTGCCGAACTGATCGAACAGGAGACCCCATGACCGACGGCGCACTTCCCGAGAACGTGAACGACCCGGTGGAGGTCGTCGGTGGCGACGTTGCGTCGGGCGGTCTCGGAGGTCTCGACCTGGGGTCGCTCCTCGGCGCGGCGCAGAACATGCAGGCGCAGATGCTCGAGAGCCAGCAGCGCATCGGAGCGACCGTCGTCGAGGGCCAGTCCGGCGGGGGTGCGGTCACGATCGCCGTCACCGGCGGCTTCGAGTTCCAGAGCGTGACGATCAGCCCCGAGGTCCTTCCCGACGGCACCGACCCCGATGACCGAGCCATGCTCGAGGATCTGGTGCTCGCCGCGCTCCGCGATGCCACCAGCAAGGTCGTCGCGCTGCAGTCCGAGGCCAACCCATTGGCCGGGCTCGGCGACCTGGGTGGGCTCTTCGGCGGAGCCTGATGGCCGACTACGCCCACTCGATCCAGGAGCTCATCGACGCCTTCGGTCGGCTGCCCGGCATCGGTCCGAAATCCGCGCAGCGCATCACGTTCCACCTGCTCAAGGTGGACAAGGCCGAATCCCAGCGCCTGGTGAGCGCCATCAGTTCCGCCGTCGAGAAGGTCAGCTTCTGCACCCGGTGCTACAACCTGGCCGAGGGTGACCTGTGCGCGATCTGCTCGGACGACCAGCGCGACGCTCATCAGCTCTGTGTGGTCGAGGAGCCCCGCGACGTCGTCGCCATCGAACGCACCCGTGAGTACCGCGGGCTCTACCACGTGCTCGGCGGCGCCATCGACCACCTCCAAGGGGTCGGCCCCGATCAGCTCAAGATCAAGGAACTCCTCGGTCGGGTCGGAGCGGAGGGGATCACCGAGGTGATCCTGTGCACCAACCCCAACATCGAGGGCGAGGCCACGGCGCTGTACCTGCAGCGTGTGCTCGACGTCCCCGGTCTCACCGTGTCGCGGATCGCGAGCGGGCTGCCCGTCGGCGGCGATCTGGAGTACGCCGACGAGTTGACGCTCGGTCGTGCGCTCGAGGGTCGCCGGGTGGTCGGTGAGCCGGTTCGCCCCGACGTCTCGGCCCCCTGACCCCACAACGGTAGGGTGCTGCTCATGTCTGCGGAACGCCAGCTCATCTCTTCCGGCTCTCCCTGGGAGCTCACGGTCGGCTACAGCCGGGCAGTCCGGTTCGGCAGCCGGGTCTTCGTGGCAGGCACCGCCCCGAAGTTCGACGACGGGGTCTGTCCCCCCGATGCAGGCCTCCAGGCCCGCCGCTGTCTCGAGATCATCGGCCAAGCGCTCGACGACGCGGGCGCGACGTTCGGTGACGTCGTCCGGACGCGCATCTACCTGATCGATGCCGCCGACTTCGAAGCCGTCGGCAGCGTGCACGGCGAGTTCTTCCACGACGTCCGTCCGGCCAACACCACCGTGGTGGTCGCAGCGTTGCTCGACGCTGCGTGGAAGGTCGAGATCGAAGTCGAGGCGATCATCAGCAAGGACCGTTCGATCCACTGACGTCGCCTGACGTTCGGGTCAGTGCACCCGAACGGTGTCGCCGGCCCGCACGACCCCGTCGCGGAGCACCTTGGCGTAGAGACGTGACGCTCCGGGATCGCGGAGCACATCGATGCGCCGGAAGTCGCGGTTCGTGAACACGTCGTTGAGCGTCTTGCACGGCGTCGCCCACGCCGTGGTCTCGAGCACGACCCCGTCGCGTCCGCCGATCTCGAGGCGTGCTCCGGGCCGCAGCGTCGCCCAGTCGATGCCCGAGAGCGTGAAGTTCTCGCCGGCGAACCCGGGTGCGACCGGGTGCCCTTCTGCCGCAAGCGTGTCGATGACCTCGGTCGACCACAGACAGATCGCCTGCCACACGCGGCCGTGGTGCTTGCGGGTCGCCTGGCGATCGCCGCCGACGCCGCGGTAGCCGACGATCGCCTGGGGCACGGTGAGCTTGGGGACACCGCCACCCGATGCGTGGATCAGGTCGACGCAACCGACCGCGTCGGGTGTGCCGAGCCCCAACGCGACGATGCCGCGCCCGATGTCGGCGAGGTGGTGGGTGGCGTCATGCGCTGCGTGGCGGACGATACCGGCGACGTCGGCCGTCGATCCGTTGATGTCGATCGTCCGTGCCCGCTCGTCGGCGGACGCCTTGGCCCAGAGCAGATGGAGCCGCTGCGCCTCCTCGTCGAGCCGGACGAACTCGCGGTACACGTCGACGATCGCCGGCGGATCATCCGCGGAGGCGTTGTCGGGCGGCGATCCAGCGACGGCGAGACCCGACTCGGCCAGTGCCATCTCGGCAAGACCTGCCATCGACCACACGACCCGCTTGGTGTGGCGGAGGTACTCCGCCGGCGACCAGGTCGTGGGTGTCGGCCGACGGTTGAGGTCGGTGGGCTCGATGCCTCCCATGGCGTGACCCGCCCACTCCGCGAGGTTCCGGAGCGTGCCCGACACGTCGTCGACGGTGTACGCGGAGCCGTCGAAGCGGCACTCGTCGCATCGCTCGACCTGGCCTGCGAGGTGGTGCCACATGGGCACCGACGCTACCGGAGCGGCTATTCGCGGTGGAGCGCCTCGGCGACCGTGGTGCGGTCGTCGGGGCGCGGCCGGGGAGCGAACGCCGGGATCTCGATGGTGACGAGCGCGACCTCGCCGTCGAGCGGGAACGGTGTCGCGTAGTCGTCGCACACGGGGAACCCGTGGTCGGCGGCGAGCCGCAGCCCCGTGCCGCCGATCTGCCAACGGAACGGCAGATCGATCGGCAGTTCGACACTCGCCACCTCGACGTCGTCGACGAGGAGCGTGACCGGACCACCGCCGGGGTGGGTCCGGCGGAAGCCGACGGTGAGTCGCACGGCGCCCCCGGGCAACGTGTCGCCGGACCGGGCCACGTGGGCCTCGCCGAACAGGTTGAACGCGACGTTGGGTCGGCCGTCGAGCAGATACACGGCCCAGCCGTTGTTCCAGTCGCCGAGCGCGCACACGATTCCCGACGCGTCCGCGGCGACGTCGATGTCGGCGTGCAGTCGGAAGCCGCCGCCCATGCCGGGGAGGGCATCCTCGGCGATCGGACCGCCGCCGGGCCGGTAGTAGGACTTCCAGCGCATGGGGTTGGGGTTGGGCTCGAGAGCGACAGCTCGTCCGATGAGGCTGTCGTCGAGCGGCAGCACGTGGTGGGCCTCGGCCTCGGCCCACCACCGGCGCTGGAGGTCCTCCACCACGTCGGGATGCTCGGCCGACACGTCGGTCGACTCCGAGAAGTCGGACCGCAGGTCGAACAGCGCCCAGTGGTCATCATCGAAGTCGTGGCTTCCCTCGACCAGTTCGCGTTCGATGCTGAGCTGGTTGCCGATGTGGTCGGTGGTCGCCTTCCATCCGTCGTGGAAGATGGCGCGACTGCCGAGCATCTCGAAGTACTGCGTGGATCGGGGGTCCGCCAGATCGGGGTCGTCGAAGGTCGGCAGCAGGCTGACGCCGGCCATCGGCTGTTGGGCGACACCGTCCACCTCCGACGGCGCGGTGATACCGATGGCGTCGAGCAGCGTCGGCGTGATGTCCACCGCGTGGCAGAACTGACTCCGGATCGAGCCGGCCGAATCCGGCCCGATGCGGTCGGGCCACGAAACGATCAGCGGGGTCCGGACCCCGCCGAGCCACGTGTACCGCTTCCACAGTCGCATCGGCGTGTTGCCGGCCCACGCCCAACCCCACGCGTAGTGGTTGTAGGCGCGGAAGCCACCGAGGTCGTCGATGCGGGCCAGCGAATCGTCGAAGTCGTCGAGCCGGTCGTGGGTGAAGCGGTGCTCGTTGTGCGACCCGATGGGTCCGCCCTCCGCGCTGGTGCCGTTGTCACTGATGACCACGACGACGGTGTTGTCGAGCACGTCCAGTTCGCGGAGCGTGCCCATCAGGCGGCCGATCTGGTCGTCGGTGTGGGAGAGGAAGCCGGCGAAGCACTCCATCTGGCGGGCGTAGAGGCGGCGCTGGTCGTGGCTGAGCGAATCCCACTCGGCGACCCACGGGGGTCGTGGGGTGAGTTCGGTCGCCGCCGGCACGATCCCGGCGGCGACCTGCTTCGCGAACACGCCGTCGCGCCACCGGTCCCAGCCCTGATCGAAGTGGCCCCGGTACCGGTCGATCCACTCGGCGGGCGCCTGGTGGGGGGCGTGCATCGCGCCGGGTGCGAAATAGAGCAGGAAGGGCGCGCCGGGGCGGGCGTGCTGCTGGTCGAGGATCAGTCGGCGGGATCGATCGACGAGGTCTTCGGTGAGGTGGTAGCCGTCCTCGGGTCGCGCCGGTGGGTCGATGAAGCCGTTGTCCGACACGAGCTCGGGGGTCCACTGGTTGGCGTCGCCGCCGAGGAAGCCGTAGAAGCGTTCGAACCCCAGGCCCAGGGGCCACTGTCCGAACGGGCCCGCCGCGCTCTGCTCCCACCGGGGAGCGAGGTGCCACTTGCCGACGGCGAACGTCGCGTACCCGTTGTCGCGGAGGATCCGCGGCAGCGTCGCCGCGGACTTCGGGATGCGCCCGTCGTAGCCGGGGAACCCGATCGGCACGTCGGTGAGGAACCCCATGCCGACGGAGTGGTGGTTGCGGCCGGTCAGCAGCGCCGCCCGGGTCGGCGAGCACAGCGCGGTCACGTGGAACCGGTGGTAGCGGAGTCCGCGGTCGGCGAGGTCGTCGATGTGAGGGGTCGACAGGTCCGAGCCGAAGCAGCCGAGCTGCCCGAAGCCGAGATCGTCGAGCACGATCACGACGACGTTGGGTGCCCCGGCGGGCGGGGTCGGTCGAGGGGCGAACTCGGGCGTCGAGTCGGCGATGGTGGTGCCGATGCGGAGGGTTCCGGTCATCCCCGGATCATGGCTGATCGGGCGGTGGCCCGCCGACCCGACGAGGTGCCCGAACCTCCGACGAGTCCGGCGACCCGCCAGATCGTGAGCGCCGTGACGACAACGCTGACGCCGGCGACGGCGACCAGGGAGATGGGGTTGGTCGCGTCCGTCCCGGCCGTCAGCAGGTGGACGGTGGCGGTCACGAACAGGGGGAGCGACAGGGCGTGGACCCGCTTCCAGATCCGGTGGGCGAGACGCTTCTTGAGGAGCGACGTGATCTCCACGGCGGCGAGGAGGTACATGCCGACGATGCCCCAGGCGACGGCGCCGGGATGCCACGACGACGTGAAGGGCACCAGCACGTCGGCCAGACCGAAGCTGGTGTAGGAGTCGAGCATGATCGTCCCGACGTGGACGGCGGTGAAGATCGTCGCGAGCCCGCCGAGGAACCGGTGCAGGTCCAGGATCCAGTTGGGTCGTACGTGGCCCGGCCGAACCTTGCCCGACAGCATCAGGCCCCAGATGACGGAGGCGCTGAGCAGCCCCCACGCGACGTACCCGCCGGACCGGGCGGCGTACCACCAGAGTTGCCCGTTCATCGGGTCGCCTCCTCGAGTGCGAATCGCTCCCAGCGGGCGGTGGTGGCGAGGAGATCCTCGGTGACGACGAGCGCCGCGGCGTTGAGCGATTCGATGAGGGCGAAGCCGGCGTCGTCGGACAGCGCCGCCTCGCCGAGCGCGTCGAGGAAGGCCACCTTGGTCAGCACCTCGGCCTGCCAGGCCTCCGCAGCGATGACGGTCGCGGCGAGGACCGGCGAGGTCGAGGGCGTTCCCGTGGCTGGGTCGATCAGGTGGTGGACGGGACGGCCCTCCTCGTCGGACCACCGTCGCTTCAGTTGGGAGCTGGTGGCGACGGCACCGTCCTCGAGCATGACGGTGGCGAGCGCGGCGCCGTCGTCGGACCGTGGGTCCTCGATGTCGATCCGCCATGCGCCCCCGCCGGGAGCGACGCCGCGTACCCGGAGGTCGCCCCCGATCGAGACGAGCGCGCCGGCGGCGCCGTCGTGCATGAGTTCGGCGGTGATGATGTCGGCCGCCAGGCCCTTGCCGATGCCGCC
>CALMLJ010000454.1 GCA_937868025.1 uncultured Acidimicrobiaceae bacterium | reverse complement strand
CGACCACGCGGTATCGCTGCGCCCCCGTCGCGGTCATCGTGCTGGAGCTGGTGCCCGGCCGACAGGGCCACGAGTGGGTCCGGGTCGTGCTCGACGGTCTTCGCTCCGAGCAGGTGCGCCTCGCCGCCGACACGACGCGGCTGATCGCCCATCAGCACCTGAGTATTGCCGCCGTCGGTGGGGTCGACGTGATCGACCTGCTCGGTGCGTCCGAGCACCCGGCGCCCGACGATGCGCTCCACCTCCCCACGCCCATCGCCTCCATCGATGGTCGTCCTGCCACTCCCGAGCTCTGGGCCGCGACCGTGCTGGCCGGTCGGGCGACGACTGGCGCGACGGTCGACCGCTCCGGCGTGACGGGTCGGTAAGGTCATGAGCGTGCTCATCCAATCCGAGCGCTTCGGCGACGTTGACTGCGAAGAATCCTCGACCCTCACCTTCCCGCACGGGTTGTTGGGGTTCGAAGACCAGTCCTCGTTCGTGATCGTTCCCGTCGGTGACGACGGTGTGTACAGCTGGCTCCAGTCGACGAGTGATCCGGGTCTCGCCTTCCTCGTGACGGCACCGCACTTCTTCTTCGAGGACTACGCGCCCGAGGTCAACGACAAGGATCTCGAGGAACTCGACCTCCGCGACGAGTCGGAGACCTTGCTCCTCTGCCTGGTCACCATCTCCGACGACGACATCACGGCCAACCTGCTCGGGCCCCTCGTGGTGAACACTCGCACCCGTCGTGCCCGCCAAGTGGTCCTGTCCGAGGCGCGGTGGTCTACCCGCGTCCCGTTGAGCGGTTCATAGATGCTGGTCCTCTCGCGGCGCTCCAACGAATCGATCGTCATCAACGGCAACATCACCGTGACGGTGCTGGAGATCCGCGGCGATCACGTGCGCATCGGCATCGACGCGCCTCGTGAGATCACGGTCCACCGCGAAGAGATCCACGCCGAGCTGGCCCGGGCCAACCAGGCGGCATCGGGCACGGCAACAACCGATCTGCCGCGCCTCCCGCGCCCGCCCCGCCCCTCGGCCTGACGCCGCGTCGTCGGCCACGTTCGACGACATCGTGGGGTCGGCTGCCTCACTTGCGCGAATCGGGCAGTCGCGTCCGGGCCTCTGTGCGGCAGACTGGACCTGTGACCAACGAAGCAGCATCGTCGGCGGAGTCTGACGCCTCGGAGTCCGACGTCTCGGAGCCGACGACCCCCGAGCCGGTGTCGCCGGATCTTGTGCCGTCCGAACCCGTCGAGCCCGAACCGGAACCGGAGGCGCTCGTCGCCGAACCGGAACCGGAACCGGAGGCGGTCATCCCCGAGCCCGAACCCGAGCCCGAGCCCGAGCCCGAGCCCGAGGCGCTCGTCGCCGCGAGCGAGCCGACCGCTGCGCCCAAGCCCGTCGTCGGCGCCTCGGCGCCCGCCGGAACAGCCCCTCCGCCTCCGCCGGCCGTCGGGGCGTCGCGTCCGGCCGTCGCCGTCGGACGCATCGTGTCGGTCGAGGTGGTCGCGTCGAACCCGTCGGAGATCGAGGTGAAGTTGGCCGACGGCCGAGCGGGGGTCATCTCGCGAGCCGACTTCGGTGACGAGCCGATGCCCTCACCGGGATCGACGATCGAGGCAGCGTTGTTGGCACGCGACGACCCCCAGAAACGGGTCGTCCTCAGCCGTTCGTGGGCCGTGAAGCTCCAGCGATGGGAGCGGGTCGAAGCCGCGAAGGAGAGCGGTCAGCCGCTCACTGGGCCGGTGACACGAAGCATCAAGGGCGGGCTCATCGTCGACCTCGGCCTCCGGGCCTTCCTGCCGGCGTCCATGATCGACGAGCACCAGCCCGGCGACGAGACCACCGATCCGGCCTCGCTTGTCGGGACCGAGGTCACCGTCGTAGTGACCGAGGTCGACCGGGCCCAGGACCGTGTGGTCGTCTCGCGTCGCGATCATCTGCGTCGTCAGCGTCGTCGTACCGAGCGCGACGTGTTCGCCAGCCTCACCGTGGGCAAGCGCGTCACCGGCAAGGTGGTCGGGCTCGTCGAGTACGGCGCCCACGTCGACCTGGGCGGAGTGCGGGCGCTGCTGCACCGCAGCGAGATGTCGTGGGGGCGGGTCAACCGGCCCGCCGATGTCGTGTCCGTCGGCGACACCATCGAGACCGTCGTCATCGAGGTCAACAAGTCGAAGCGGCGCGTGGGGCTTTCGCTGCGTCAGCTCGAGGCCGACCCGTTCGCCGGGGTCGAGGCCGGTGTGGTCACCACGGCGGTGGTCACCCGTGTTGTCGAGTACGGCGTGTTCGCCCGCCTCGACGACACCGATGTCGTCGGGCTCGTGCATATGAGCGAGCTCACCGACCTGCCCGGCTATCGACCCGACGAGCTGGTGACGCCGGGAGAGAACATCCACGTGAAGGTGCTCTCGGTGGACCCGAAGAAGCGGCGCGTGAGCCTCTCGGTGCGCCAGGCACTCTGGTCCTGACACCTCGGGTTCTGTACTGCGAGGAACGCCACGAGCGGTGCTCCTCGCAGTACAGAACCCCTGAGGTCAGTCGAAGATGACGGTGCGGTTGGCGTAGGTCAGCACGCGGCGTTCGAGATGGAGGCGCACCGCCCGGGCCAGCACCGTCTGCTCGAGATCGCCGCCGAGCCGGATCAGTCGTTCGGGGGTGTCGCGATGGCTGACCGGCGTGACCTCCTGGCAGATGATCGGCCCCTGGTCGAGCTCCGCGGTCGCGTAGTGCGCTGTGGCACCGATGATCTTGACCCCGCGGTCGTACGCCTGGTGGTACGGCTTGGCGCCGACGAACGCCGGCAGGAACGAGTGGTGGATGTTGATGATCCGCCGGGGGAACCGTTCGATGATCTCCGGTGGCAGGATCTGCATGTAGCGGGCGAGCACGACCAGCTCGACGTCGGCCTCATCGAGCGCCGCGAGGAGCGCCCGCTGCTGGGCTGCCTTGTCGTCGGGATCGACGGGAAGGTGCAGGAACGGCACGCCGAAGTGCTCGGTGATCTCACGGTGGTCCTCGTGGTTCGAGATGACGACGGGGACGTCGGCCGCGAGTTCGCCGAGGCGGATCCGTGCCAGGAGATCGAGGAGGCAGTGCCCCTCTTTCGACACGAGCAGCGCAACCCTCGCCCGTTGTCCCGGCTCGACGATCTCCCACGTCATGCCCAACGACTCGGCGAGCGACGCGAACTCGACGCGGAATCGCTCGTGGTCGGCGTCGTCGGCGAACGAGAACTCGATGCGCTGCAGGAACAAGCCGTGCCGGTCATCAGCGTGCTGGTCGGCGTGGGCGATGTCGCCCCCACGTTCGTGGATGAGGCCGGCGGTCGCGGCCACCAGACCGGGGCGGTCGGGGCAGGAGAGGAGGAGGACGGTCATCCCGGTTTCAATCGGTCGTGATCACCCGAACGTGAGTCGGTCGACGGACCAGTGGGCCCGCAGCGACACGACCTTGCCCTCGTCGTCGACCCGGTACGTGAACACGCCGTCGGTGTGCACCACGAGGCCGTCGGCCATCGTGGTCGTGATGCGGCCGACGTTGGCGACTTCGTGGTCGGCTTCCCACGACTCGCGGAGTGTGAACCGGACCTCGTTGGGGCCGATCACGTTGTCGAAGAACGCACCGATGGCGTCGCGGCCGCGATGGCCGAGCCCGGTCGGGTCGAGTGCGGAGACGCCGACGGGGTCCTGGACGACGGCGTCGTCGGCGAAGAGGTCGAGCCAGGCTTCGCGATCACCCGCCTCGACGGCGGTCATGGACTTGAGCGATGCGTCGCGGGCGGGGTGCGGGGGGAATTCGTCAGGCAGGACTGGCATGGGGCAAGCGTGGCACGTCGGCGGGGGTGAACTCACACCGCATCCGCTTGATGCCGTGGATGAAGGGTGATTGCAGATAGTCGGGCGGCGTCGTGATCCGAAGGTCGGGGAGCCACCGGAAGATCTCCTCGAACATCACGCGGATCTCACGGCGGGCGAGGTTCGCTCCGAGACAGAAGTGGGGACCGCCGGCACCGAACCCGATGTGGTCGTTGGGCGTGCGGGCGATGTCGAAGCGGTGGGGATCCTCGAAATGACGCTCGTCGCGGTTGCCCGACTCGTACCACATGACCACCTTCTCGCCCTTGGCGATCTTCTGGCCGCTGATCTCGGTGTCCTCGGTCGCGGTGCGGCGGAAGTGGATGACCGGAGTCGCCCACCGAACGATCTCCTCGACGGCGGTGGGGGAGAGCGTTTCGGGGTCGGCGGCCCAGGCGTCCCATTGCGCTCGGTCGTTGTGGAGCTCCCAGGCGCCGTGGCTGATCGCGTTGCGCGTCGTCTCGTTGCCGGCCGCCGCCAGGAGGATGAAGAAACTCGCCATCTCCTGGGGTGTCAGCGATTCTCCGTCGACCGACGCGTGCATGAGCGCGGACACGAGGTCGTCGCGGGGGTTGGCGAGCCGGTCCTCGCCGACGGCCTGGGCGATGGCGGCCATCTCGAGCGATGCGGCGAGCAGCGTGCCGAAGTCGGGGGTGAGCTCGGGGTCGCCGCCGCCGAGGATCACGTTCGTGAGCTCCATGATCCGGGTCCACGACTCGCGAGGGATCCCCATCATCTCGCAGATGATCTGGAGCGGGAGGACCGACGCGATCTCGGCGACGAAGTCACACTCGCCCTTGCCGCCGACCTCGGCGAGCACGCCGCGGGCCTTCACGTGCACGTCCTCGTCGATGCGGGCGACCATACGCGGGGTGAACGACTTCGAGACGATCCGGCGGAGTCGGGTGTGGCGGGGAGCATCCATGCTGATCATCGAGCCGTAGAACTCGGCGATCTCGACGGGCAGGTCGGGGATGTTGGTGCCGAGCCCCGAACAGAACAGTTCGGGGTGGCGGGACACGTGCATGATGTCGTCGAAGCGGGTCACCGACCAGAACCCGGGCCCCTGCGGGAACCCTTCGATGACGGCTTCCTCGGCGAACAGCACCGGCGCGTCGTCGCGGAGCTTCTTGAAGTATGCGGAGCGGGTGGCGGAGCCCCCGGACCACGCCTCGATCGTCGCGAACTGTGGGTCGGCGAGATCGATCCCGCTCGTGTCGATCTCGATCGGAGCCGTTGTCATCGTGGTCCCCCCTGGTCCGTGATGCAGCGCCCACACTAGCCCTCTCCCTTGACCGAACGGTCAAGGAAACGCGACCCGGATGATCTGGGTGTCGGTGGCGGCTGCAAGAATGTTCCGCCCATGACGACGTCGATCCGGCTCCGGCCGTGGCAGAAGGATGCGCTCGAGAAGCTGTTGGCGAGCGATGCCGACAACTTCCTCGCGGTCGCCACGCCCGGCGCCGGCAAGACGACGTTCGCGCTCACGGCGGCGGCCCACCACCTGGCCGATCGCAGCTGTCGAGGTCTTGTTGTCGTCGCTCCGACCCAACACCTCAAGCTGCAGTGGGCGGAATCGGCGCATCGCCTGGGCCTGCACCTCGATCACGAGTGGTCGGCGCGAGACGGCGAGCTCCCCGCCGACATGCACGGCATCGTCACCACCTACCAACAGGTGTCCACGTCAGCGGCGGTGCTCCGCACCTTGTCGGCGGGAGCGTTCGTGATCCTCGACGAGGTGCACCACGCCGGCGACGACAAGTCGTGGGGCGAGAGTGTGCTCACGGCGTTCGCCACCGCCCGCCGCCGGCTCATGCTCTCCGGCACGCCGTTCCGGTCCGACACGTCGGCCATCCCGTTCGTCGAGTACCACCTCGACGAGGCCCGCCCCGACTTCGAGTACGGGTACGGCGACGCCCTCACTGACGGTCGGGTCGTCCGCCCGGTCTACTTCCCGGCATTCGGCGGGCACATGGAGTGGGTGGCCCCCGACGGCTCCGAGTTCTCGGCGTCGTTCGAGGACGCCCTCGACTTCCAGCGGGCCAACCAGCGATTGCGCACGGCGTTGTCGCTCGAGGGCCAATGGCTGCCGACGGTCCTCGCCGAGGCCCACGCTCAGTTGCTCGGGGTCCGCCGCCAGCACCCCAACGCCGGGGGCCTCGTCATCGCGATGGACCAGGAGCACGCGCAGGGCATCGCGCGGCTCATGCGGCAGCGCTTCGGCGTCAGTCCCACCATCGCCGTGTCCGACGATCCGATGGCCTCGGCCAAGATCCACGCGTTCTCGTCGTCGACCGACCCGTGGATCATCGCGGTCCGCATGGTGTCGGAGGGTGTCGACATCCCCCGGCTCCGTATCGGCGTGTTCGCCACCAACACGACGACTGAGCTGTTCTTCCGGCAGGCCGTCGGTCGGCTCGTGCGCTGGACCAAGGGCGTCCGGTCGCAGAAGGCGTTCCTGTTCATCCCCGACGACCCCCGTCTGCGCCGCTGGGCCACGGGCATTGCCGAGCAGCGTCGCCATTCCTTGAAGAAGCGTCAACGCGAGGACGACGAGTTCGGTGGCCTCGACGGCAGCGAACTCGACGACCGCGAGGCCATGGAGGCCGCCGACAACGACCAGGAGCAGATGTCGCTGTTCGCCGTCATATCCGCCGTCGCGACCGAGGAGTCGACGGTGCAGAACTCGCTGTTCAGCGACGACCACCCCGATCGCTGGGATGACGACGACGAGCCCGACGCCGTGATGGACGCTGCCCTCGAGGTTCGCCTCGCCGTGCCGCCGCCACCGGGTGCGTCCGGTGCCGCCGCGTTGCCCGACGGCAAGACCCGCAAGCAGCTCAAGGGCGAGCTGCGTGACGCCAACGCCGAACTGGTCCGTGAGTTGGTGCGGTTCTCGAACCTCGACCACCGGGCCGTCAACGTCGAACTCAACCGGCTGGCCGGCATCCGCAAGATCACCGAGGCAACGGTCGAGCAGTTGCAGACGCGTCTCGATCAGGGCAACAAGTGGCTGCGGAAGCTCTGAGCTGACCATTCGTGACCCGGATCGGGCGAAGCCGCCACGAACTCCGGAGCCACCGGCGTGACTGATGCGCTGACCTTCAGCAGTACCAGAGCACTTCGCCCGGCTCGCCGAGCGCGGTCTCGCCGATGCGCGGCGGCTGGTGCGTCCTGCCGTGATCGAGCTCGCGGCGCACTGCTGACGCCAAGCCGGCGAGCGCAGCGACGAGCATCGCGTTGCGGATCGAGTGGTCCATTCGTGGCCGTGTGCCCATGGCGTCCCCCTGCTCGGTTCGGCGCCTGCCCGACGCCCCGTTCCCAACTGGTACAGATCTGACTCGTCGAGAGCAAGAGATTTCGGCTTGACCCTGGACCATGGTCCGGGGTCTACCGTCGTGGTGTGAACGCAGATGGAGGTGCCGTGGGCGTGCTCATGAAGATCGGGCAACTCGCCGATGCGGTCGGTGTCGGTGTCGAGACGGTGCGCTATTACGAGCGGCGCGGACTGTTGGAGCCGCCCCTGCGGACCGAGGCCGGCTATCGCCAGTACGGCGCGTCCGATGTCGCCCGCCTGGAGTTCCTCCTCCGCGCCAAGGAGCTCGGTTTCACGCTCGCCGAGATCTCCGAGCTGTTCGCTGCGACCACCGACGACGTCGCCGCAGCGGTGCGCGCCAAGCTCGCCGCGATCGAGGCGCAGATCTCCGAGCTCGCCGAGACCCGCTGCCGATTGCGCCAGCTCATCGACCTGTGTGACCACGGCGACGGTTCGGCCTGCCTCCAACTCCGACTCGTCGGTTCCTGACGGGCCGCACCAACGAACGGACCCATGACATGACCACGACCTCTGACCTCACGCGCTCGATCGACGTCGACGAGCTGATCGCGTCGACCGAGCTGCCGCTGCTGCTCGAGTTCGGCGCCGACTGGTGCCCGCCGTGCCGTGCGCTCGACCCGATCCTCGACGAGATCGCCGCCGACCACGTCGACTCGATCGTGATCCGCAGGGTCGACGTCGACCAGGTGCCGGACCTCGTGGTGCGGTTCGGTATCGCCTCGGCGCCGACGATGCTGTTGTTCGTCGGGGGTGAACTCGAGGCGAAGATCGTCGGAGCCCGGCCGAAGGCGGCGCTCTTGGAGATGTTGAGCGACCACCTCTGAGCGGAGCTCAGCGACCGTCCTGAGCCCGCGGGCTTGTGGCGCGGTGCGGTTGGCGGGAACACTCTCGCCATGACCGAGTCGCCTCCCGCCGAGCCCACCGATGGCGGTCTCGCCGATGTCTCTGCGTCGGCTCTTCGGGTCTTCCCCCGGCACCTGCTTCCGGCCAAGCGCAGTGAGATCGCCCGACGGGCCACGCAGATCGCCTGGGTGACTGCCAAGCACTTCACGCCGCTCGCGATCCGGAGCGCCCGCAAGCGCGAGGTCGACCCCGATGCCTTCGCCCGGCCCCTCCGCCTCACGTTCGAGGAGCTCGGCACCACGTTCATGAAGTTCGGCCAGCTCGTGAGTTCGTCGCCGGGCGTGTTCGGCGAGGAGGTGTCGGCGGAGTTCCGTTCCTGCCTCGACACCGGTCCCGCAGTGCCGTTCGAGCAGGTTCGTCGAACCGTCGAGGCCGAGCTCGGTATGCATCTCGAGGAGGCGTACGCCCACTTCGATCCCGAACCCATCGGTCGGGCCTCGATCGCCGTGGTGCACCGCGCCACGTTGCATGACGGCACCGACGTCGCGGTGAAGGTGTTGCGGCCCGGCATCGAGAAGCGGGTGTCCATCGACATGGACCTGTTCGAGCCGATGCTGACGATCATCGCCCGGACGACAGGGGAGTACGCCGCCGGCCAGCTCGTGCAGATGTTCGACGGGTTTCGCATGCAGCTCGGCGAGGAGCTCGACCTGCGCAACGAGGCTCGGGCGATCCAGCACATGCAGAAGTTGCTCCGTGTCGTCGAGCTGCCGCTCGTCACGGTCCCCGAGGTCTACCCGGCGTTCAGCGCAGCGCGGGTGCTGACGATGGAGTTCCTCGACGGGGTTCCGGTCGATGACATGTCGCGCATCGCCGAGTACGGGTTCGATCCGGCGCCGGTCGTGTCCCAGACCGTCAAGGGGTTCCTGATGACGACGGTGCGCTGGGGGTTCTTCCACGGCGACGTGCACGCCGGCAACCTGCTGCTCCTGCGCGATGGTCGGGTCGGCGTGATCGACTGGGGCATCGTCGGTCGCCTCGACCGGGACACGCACATGTTCTTCCGCCGGATCGTCGAGGCAGCCCTCGGCGACGAGGACGCGTGGAGCGATATCGCCGCCCACACGATCAAGCAGTACGGCGCATTGCTCGAGACCGGCATGGGCATGAACCACGAGGACACCACCGCCTTCATGCGGATGATGCTCGAGCCGCTCCTCAAGGCGCCCTTCGGCGAGGTGTCCCTCGTCGAGATCCTCAATGCACCGCAGGCGAAGGTCGCCGAGGCCAAGGGGCTCGAGGTCGAGAACCGGTCGATCGCTTCGATCTACAAGCGCTTCAAGGAGCAGCGGAAGCTGCGGTTGCTCGCCGAGGCCGAGGGCATCTACGAGTCGGAGTTCGAGCGAGGCATGTTCCTGCTCACGAAGGCGCTCATGTACTTCGAGCGCTACGGGAAGATGTACATGTCCGACGTCGGCATCTTCCACGACGAGGCGTTCTTCCGGGCCGCGCTCGCCGCGCCCACGTCGACGCTCAGGGACGCGCCGGCCTGAGCCAGGCTCGTTTCCCCTTGCGACGGCGGGAGGCGCCGTGCGGCACGACATCGGGGTCGGTGGCGAGAGCATCGAGCAGGTCGGCGAGATCGGCCGCCATCTCGAACCGCTGGTCGGGACGCAGGGCCACCGCGCGTCCCTCGGCATACGGCATCACGATGCATCGACGGCCGTCCTCGAGGGTGGTGGCGTCGAGGATCGGGAGCACCCCGTGGATGTCGTGCACGCCGTGAAGGCGGCGTTCGGCGAGGAGCTGTCGCCGATAGGCCTCATCGGTCCCGATGTCGAACACCTTCAGGGCCACGGTGGACGAGTCCTCCGTTCGCACGGCCCGATAGACGGCGGCGGTTCCACCACGAGCCACCAGGGTCGTGCATTCGTACCCGGGGACGAGGGTGCGGCCTGGAGGCTTGGCGATCACGATGCCGGCCCCGTCGATCGGAGCACGTCGAGGTCGGTGCTCTCCAGGATCACAACCGGTGTCCGCTGCTCCGCCATTCGTCGACGGTAAACGACCCTCGCTTCGACACTCCCATGTTGGTTGCGATTTGAACAGGGGTGCCCATCGCCGTCACTTAGAAAGTGACTTGTCACTTTCTAAGTGACGGTCTACGCTCGGCCGGTGCCCGCGGCCAGCAAGCCCATCGCTCCCGTTCGCCGGTCCCAGGCCGAGCGTCGCGAAACGACCCGCGCCGCGCTGATGACCGCAGCTCTCGAGCAGCTGCTGGTCGACGGCCTGGCCGGCTTCACGACCACCGAGGTGTGCAAGCGCGCCGGCCTGAGTCAGGGCGCGCTGTTCAAGCACTTCGACACGAAGGCCGACCTCCTTGCGGCGGTCACCGAGCACCTCTTCGACGAACTGCGCGCCGAGTTCGAGTCGACGTTCATCGACCTGCCGGCCGCACGCCGGAACCCGCGGTCGGGGATCGAATTGCTGTGGGACCAGATGCTCGACGCTCGCCTCGCTGCGGCCTACGAGCTCTACACGGCTGCCCGTACCGACACCGATCTGCGGGCGGCGCTCGAACCGGTCGTCGCCGCGCACGTCGAACGCATCCACGAGCTCGCTGCCGCACTCATTCCCGGGGTCGACGACGATCGTCGCCGGAGCGCCGTCGATCTGGCTCTCCTCGCGATGCAGGGTCTCGTCGTGCAGCAGATGGCCCTGCCCGACCCGGCGCAGCACGAGCGCCTCCGCGAGCTGCTCGACGGCCTGACCGTCGTGTTGTTGACGAACGAGAACGAGGGGACGAACTGATGGACGACCTGAAGAACCCGGCGGTTCTGGCGGTGCCGCTCTACTTCGCGCTGATCTGGTGGGAGGTGCGGGCGCTGACCCGTCTGAAGGCGGCCGGCAAGGACGTGCTCGGGTACGAGCGGCGGGACACGTGGGCGTCGCTCCTCATCGGGGCCGTGTCGTTGATCACGGTCGGCGGCCTGAACCTGGTGGTCAAGATCTTGTCGGAGTGGCTCTGGGACTACCGCCTGACCGACCTCGGCAACGGCATCCTGGGCTGGACGGTCGCGTTGTTGGGTTGGGACTTCGCGTACTACTGGCTCCACCGTGTCGAGCACGAGTCGCGCATCTTGTGGTCGGCCCACGTCAACCACCATTCGAGCGAGCGCTACAACCTGTCGACCGCGCTTCGTCAGCCGTGGACGCCGGTCGTGCTCGTGCTGTTCTTCCCGCCGCTCGCGCTCATCGGTGTGCGCCCGTGGATGATCGCCGTGTCGGGCGGGTTCAACCTCGTCTACCAGTTCTGGATCCACACCGAGGCGGTCGACAAGCTGCCCCGCTGGTTCGAGTTCGTCTTCAACACGCCCTCGCACCACCGGGTGCATCACGGCAGCCAGCAGCAGTACCTCGATCGCAACCACGGCGGGGTGCTGATCGTCTGGGACCGCCTGTTCGGCACGTTCGAGCCCGAGGGCGAGCGCGTTCGCTACGGCCTCACGAAGAACATCAACACGTTCAACCTCTGGAAGATCTTCGACCACGAGCTCGTCGCCATCGGACGCGACGTGAAGGCGGCGTCTCGATGGCGTGACCGCTTCGGCTACGTGTTCTTCGGGCCGGGCTGGAGGCCGGCAGCGGCGATCGCCGCGGAGTCCGTCGACCGCGCGGCCGTGCACGGCTCCGTCAGGACCTCGCGGTAGGTGGTCGCGCGGTGAGTTCGGGCGGGAGGCCGCGGCGACGGTCCCACCACGCCACCAGCACCAACACCCCGCCGATGGCGATGGAGATCAGGCCGGCGAACGCCGCGAGGCGGCCGCCGAGCGAGTTCGTGTCGCAGCTGGAGAACCCGGTGTCGCCGTCCTCGAAGCCGGCCGGCGTCACCCGTTCTCCCGACTCGAGCGTCACCACGTCGGTCGCCAGTGCCTTCGGGGCGGTGTTGGAGGCGAAGTAGCAGCGGTTGTCGACCTCGGCGTGCCAGAGCGTCGGCAGATCGGCCTCGAACGGCTCGACCTCGTCGAACCCGTCGGGGACCTCGCCGATCACGATGCGTCCGGCGTCGGCGTCGGTGGCCGAGTCGCCCGAGCGTGTGACGTGCCAGAGGATGCGCCCGTCGCGTGCGTCGCTGCCCGAGCGGATCTCGATGCCCTCGGTCTGTGCGAAGGACGTCGCTCCGACCACGATGGCCGTACGTCCGTCGCCGGCGTCGATGAATCCGATGCGTGGGACGACCGGGTCGTCGGGGATGAACCCGGTCGCTCCGCCGATCACCACCAGGAGGACGATGCCGAGTGCGAGCCAGACGACCCCGGCGATCAGCAACGTCCGCCGACGTCGCGAGCCGGCGGCCGGGTTGGGAGCACCGTCGGTGGAGGTCCGGGTCACGTCGGTCACGGTCGGAAGGCCTCCTCGATGCCGGCTGCCCCGTCCTCCCAGGACGGCGGGCGATACGTCGCCAGGGCATCGCGGCGTTCGCGGTGGTACTCCACGTCGGTGAGGTGGCGCTCGATGAGTTCGACGAGCTCGTCGACATCGGTCGGGTCGAAGTACTCAGCCCATTCGCCGCCGGCCTCGGGCAGGGCACCGCCGGTCGACGACAGGGTCGGGACACCGTTGCCCAGCGCCTCGATGACCGGCGTGCCGAATCCCTCGTAGAACGCCGGCTGCACCGCAAGGAACGCGTGGCGGTACAGGGCGTCGAGCAACCGGTCGTCGACCTTGTCGAGCCAGCGGAACCTTCCGCCTTGGTCGACGTGGGACCGCATCAGCTCCTGCAGGTCGTCGGTCATCCATCCCGCCTTGCCGACCATGACCAGGCCGAGGTCGGGGTGGCGTTCCTTGAGACGGTCGAATGCGTCGATGAGCAACCGGTGGTTCTTGCGCGGCTCCACCGTCGCAACGCTGAGCAGGTACCGGCCGGTCGGTGCCTCGGCGGGGAGCGGCAGGTGGTCGTCGGCGCGCTGGAAGTTCGCACCCATCGTGATGACGGAGGTGTCGAGGTCGGCGGCGATGCCGAGCCGCTCGGCGAGGGCCTCGACGTCGCGCCGGCTGCACTCGGAGATGCAGACGAACTTCTCCGAGTGACGCAGGTGCGCCTCGATGAACGTCGAGAACAGTCGGATCTGTCCGGCGTCGAACCATTGCGGAAACTGGGTCGGCATGACGTCGGCGACCAGGGTCGACGTGTGCACACCCCGATCGCGGAGCCACGGCAGCACCACGTCGCGGCGTGGCTCGTTGTGCCACGCCGCCTCGAGGTCGAAGAACCACGAGTCGGCCGGCCACTCGTCGATGCGGAGCTCGGCGTGCCCGGGCGGGTGGTTGCGGATGCGGCGGCGGCGCGCCAGCTCCTCGCGGGCGGCGTGCACGACCTTGGTGCGGACCAGCGCCCGGCCGCGGAGCTTGAGGGTCTCGGGGAGCGGATCGGTGAGCTGGGCGAGTCGTGAACGCTGCGGCGCGTCGCGTGGTGTGAACACCGCGAGCGCTGCACGTTCCGCAACGGTGAGCCGGCGGAAGGTGGCGCACTCGGTGCACCATCGGACCGGCACGAACGTGAGCGGACCGTCGAGCCGCCCGAGGCGCGCGAGCAGCTCCCGGGTGTGGCGTTGGAATCCGGTGACGTAGTCGACGGCCAGGGTGTTGGACACTTCGACCCACACCGTGCGGGTCGGGGCCGGCTGGCGCGCGTCGGAGGCCGGGGATGGGGAAGCTGGGGGGAAGGTCATGAGTCGATGTGCTCGGCGGTCAGAGCTGCGAAGCGTCGCCCGATCGCCCGCCAGTCACAATGCTCCTCGACGTAGTGCCGACCCGCAAGCGAGCGATCCGTGTTGTCCTGGCGCACGACGTCGCGGATCCCGGCCGCGAGTTCGGCGAGGGGCACGGTCGCCACGCCGGCGGCGTCGGCATCGATCCCACGGGCGCCGACGATGGTGGACACGACGGGGAGCCCGGCGGCCAGGTACGTGAGCAGTTTCAGGTTCGAACCGCTCCCGGCGCTCATGGGGTTCAGCGCCAGGTCGCACGCGGAGAGGAGCAGGTCGAGTAGGTCGTCGGAGACCGGCCCCAGGACGCGGACGTTGGGTGGAAGGTGCCGGACGTTCAGCAGCGACGAGTGGCGGCCGGCGAGGAGGAAGTCGATGTCGGGAACCTCGCGGGCGACCTCGATGATGACCCGACCGGCGTCGATGTTCGGGCCGTGTCCCGAGCCCACGAACAGCGCGGCCGGGCGTCGAGGGTCGAGCTCGACGTCCTGCGCGAGGGCCAGGCGGCGTCGTCGCCGGTCGCCGCCGGCGACGAACTCGATCTCGGTCGTGTCGACGCCGTTCGGCACGACCGTCGTCGGAGCGGCGATCCGGTAGCGGGCACCCAGGGTGTCGAGGTCGAGATCGGTCGTCGCCGTCACGAGTGCGGCGTGCTCGACCGCTGTTCGCTCGATGCGGTCGACGTGGCCGAGGAGCCATCGCCCTGCGGCGTTGTCGGGAATGATGCTGCCCTTCAACGCGAGTTCGTCGTTGTGCTCGTCGCAGATGACGGGGATGTCGCCGGCGAACGCTCGCACGGCGTCGACCAGGTACGGCTGCACGAGCACGGCGGCAGAGGCCCCGTCGAGCTCCTCGCCGAGGGCCTCGACGAACTCATCCAACCCCGACCACATGAGACCGGCGGCGATGTCGGTCAGCGACACGTTGCCGGTGACGAGACGGAGGTCGGTCTCCCGCGCTGCGTGCGCGGGTGGGAGCGCGACGCAGATCTCGACGAGCCCTGGAGCGAGCTCGTGGCGCCCGGCCTGGGACGGATCGGTCGTGAGGCTGACGACCGAGACGTCGGTGAGCCCGTCGTGTCCGAGCGCCTCGGCGAGGTGCCAACCCCGGAGTTGGCCGCCGCTCTGTCGCGGGTGGAGCGGGTAGGTGCTCACTTCGACGAGGCGTCGTCGCGGTCGCCGTGACGCACCACGGTCGTGCGGCGGCGCCGGTCGTGCCGACGCCGCCGACTCAACCACGTGGTCCATGAACGCGGGAACGGTGCGGTGGGTGACGCGGGCGCTGGTTCGGGCGACCGTTCGCCGCAAGGCGCGAACGCCCGAGGGGATGGGCGATTCGGCGGAGCGGATCCACGCCAGGAGCGCGTCAGGCACCCGATCCGTCCCCGATGCGCTCGGCCCATTCGACCAGCCGTCGGCCGGCCTCGACGACGTCGTCGGTCGAACCGGCGAACGACCAACGGATCCACCGGTGACCGTCGACCGGATCGAAGTCGACACCCGGTGCTGTGGCGACGCCCAGCTCGTGGAGCCACCGGTCGACCAGTTCGCGGCTGTCGATGCCCCACCGTGCGACGTTGCCGTACAGATAGAACGCCCCGTCGCAGGGCGCGAGCTCGGTGACCCCCATGCGCTCCAGCGCGTCGAGGAGGGCCGCACGGTTCGCGGCGTACCGCTCGACATGGCCGTCGAGTTCGGCGAGGTCGTCGAACGCGGCGAGTGCGGCGTGCTGGGCCAGTGTGGGGGGCGAGAGGTAGAGGTTCTGGCTCAGTCGGTCGACGGGCTCGACGAGTTCGGGCGGCACGATCATCCATCCGAGTCGCCAACCGGTCATCGAGAAGTACTTCGAGAAGCTGCCGATCACGACCTCGCCGGCCGCAGCGCCCCCGGCAACCGCGGTCGGGGCCGTCGACCCGTACGTGATGCCGTGATAGATCTCGTCGGCGACGAGGCGGACTCCGTGCTCGGCGCACCAGGCCCGCAGTCCGTCGAGACGCTCGGTGTCGTACACGGTGCCGGTCGGGTTGGCCGGGCTCGCGACCACCACGCCGTCGATCGGACCGGTGGCGAGGCACTCGTCGAGCGCGGCCGGAGTGAGGAGGAAGCCGTCGTCGGGACCGATCCGGACGGGGACGGCCTCGAGATCGAGCGCGCCGATCATCTGTCGATAACAGGGGTAACCGGGCTCGGTGACGACGACGCGAGCTCCCGGGTCGAAGCATGCCAGCAGCGCGAGCACCACCGCCCCCGAGGCCCCGGCGGTGACGATCACCTGGTCGGGCGGGACCTCGACGGCGTAGCGGTCGTGGTACATCCGGGCGATCCGGCGGCGCAGCGGATCGATGCCGCACGCCGGGGTGTATCCGAGCGCGGCACCCGACTCGAGCAACCCGATCGCTGCAGCGACGGCACCGCGTGGTGCCCCGCTGCTCGGCTGGCCCACCTCGAGATGGAGCACGTCACCGGTCGCGAGTTCCTGTTCCGCGGCCGCCGCCACGATCTCCATCACGTGGAACGGTTCGATCAGCGCCCGTCGCGCCGGAGCCAGGGCCACCGTCGCTCAGATCAGCGCGCGCCGCGTCGCCCCGACGAGATCGACGAACCGGTCCCGGTCAGGTTCGTCCAACACGGCGAGCGCCGGCGCGACGAGCTGGTCGGTCGTCGATTCGGCGGCGGCCAGGGCGTCGGCGGTCCGGGCAGTGAGTTCGGCGACGTCGGGATAGGGCTCGGGGTACCCGAAGAGCTGGGCGTTGGCGACACCACCCTTGGCGAGGACTGCCTCGAACGGCGTGACGCCTGCCGCGAGCACGGCGACCAGGTGTGCGCCTCCCCGAAGCTCGCGCAACGTGTTGAGCTGCTGGCACGCAGCGCCCTTCGCATCGGCGGCGAGGGGGAGGCAGCGCCATCCGGCGAAGAGGGGGAGGCCCGCTGCCGGTGCCCCCGCGATGACCCGGGCAGCCAACCGGTTGAGCTCGTCGTAGTCGACGCCGTCACCGAAGTGGTCACGACCCCAGTTCGCGCAGGCGGCGCCGAAGCGTTGGGCGGCACTGCTCGCTCCGGCGACGGCGCAGCCCTGGTCCCACAGCGTTCGTACATTGTCGACGTCGAAGAACCCCAACGCCGCCGATGCCACGTCGGCCGCGACGTCGCCGAGGACCCCAGCACGACCGGCGAAGTAGAAGTCGAGCCCGGAGTAGCCGAATTCGGCCGCGCCGGAGTACGTCGTCGGATCGAACATGAAGCGCGACCCGATCGATCCGATCGGGCGCCCGATGGCAGCGGCGGCCTCTGCGGGAGTCATGCCCGCGACCCTAGAGGGTCAGGGCTTGGCGACGATGACGCTGGAACCGTGGCCGAAGAGGCCCTGGTTGGCGGTGATCCCCACCCGGGCGCCCTCGGCCTGGCGGCCGGTGGCCTGGCCCCGCAACTGCCAGGTCAGCTCGCACACCTGGGCGATCGCCTGCGCGGGCACGGCTTCGCCGAAGCAGGCGAGACCACCCGACGGGTTGACGACCGTGCGGCCGCCGAAGGTCGTCTGGCCGTCGCGGAGCATCTTCTCGGCCTCGCCGGGGCCGCAGAACCCGAGGTCCTCGTACCAGTCGAGCTCGAGCGCGGACGACAGGTCGTACACCTCGGCCACGTCGACCTCGTCGGGGCCGATGCCGGCCTGCGCGTAGGCGGCGTCGCCGATGGCCTGCTTGAACGTGCGTGGCGGGACGTCGATGCCGGCGGCGCTGTCGGTCGAGAAGTTCGGCATCTCGATGACGGTGTTGGGGAACGTCGGGGTCACCGTCGACACACCCTTGATGCGCACGGCGTCGGCGTGGCCGTGGGCCGCAGCCCATTCCGGCGACGCGATGATCATGGCGGCACCGCCGTCGGAGGTGGCGCAGATGTCGAGCAGGCGCAGCGGGTCGGCGACGACCGGCGAGTTGTTCACGTCCTCGACGGTGTACTCCTTACGGAACCGGGCGTACGGGTTGTTGAGGCCGTGGCGGGCGTTCTTGACCTTGACGGCAGCGAAGTCGTCCTGTGTCGCCCCGTACACGTCCATACGACGGCGGGCGTACAGCCCGAAGTAGGTGGGGTTCGTTGCCCCGAGGAGGCGGAACCGGAGCCAGTCCGGGTCGTCGCCGCGCTCGCCCTTCGCCGGGGCGAGGAAACCCTTCGGGGTCGTGTCGGCACCGACGACGAGTGCCACGTCGCACAGGCCGGCGAGGATCCGGTGACGGGCGGCCTCGATGGCCATCACACCGGACGCGCACGCTCCGTAGGCGGACGTCACGGGGATGCCGGTCCAGCCCATTGCCTGGGCGAACGTGGCTCCTGCGACATAGCCGGGGTAGCCGTTGCGCATGGTGTCGGCGCCGGCGACGAACTGCACGTCGCGGTAGTCGATGCCGGCATCGGCGACGGCGTCACGGATTGCTGCGACGCCGTACTCGACGAAGTTCCGGCCCCACTTACCCCAGGGGTGCATTCCGACCCCGATGATCGCGACCTCGTCCACCATCAGACCGTTCCTTCGTTCTCGTCGGTCCCGGCGGTCCAGCCGACCGGCTTCCACTTCCACATCAGGTAGTCGTTGTCGTCGTCGCTGTAGAGCGTGTCGAGGACGAGCTCCATCTCGGTGCCGACGCCCAGGTCGTCGTGGGTGACCCCGGCGACGACCTGGCCCAGCACGACCATCTTCTCGGCGGCGAGCTCCACCGCGGCGATGAAGAAGGGCTCGTAGGGGTCGCTGACCGGGATGTACGGGTCGGGCGGCTGGTACCCGGCGTTGGTGTAGCTCCACAACGTGCCGGTGCGGCTCAGCTCGACCGGCTCGAGCGTGCTGGACGCGTACCCGGGAGCGCGGGACATCGTCGTCTCGGGCGGGAAGAACACCGTGCCGCTGTCGCTGCACCGGGTGCCGATCAGACGGGGTTCGTCGTCGAGGGTGAACCATCCCTCGATGGCCGCGACTCGGGTCCTGGACATGGGTGACGCCTTTCTGACGGACCGTCAGGTCTGCCGGACAAGAGCGTGCCCGACGTGGGCCGTTCGGATCAATTCATCGCGGCCCCGGGGGCGATCCACCACGCCGCCCCTACGTTGACCTGATGGGTGCTCCACAGGCGGTACGCGACGCCGGTCTCGACGCGGTCATCGGCATGTATCCGGCGGTCCATCGGTTGCGGACGACCGTCGTTGCACCGTGGACGGCCCACCTGCTCGGAGACGCCGCGGTCCGGCCGCCGCACCGGGTGCTCGTGCACGGTGCCGAGGGCTGTGGCGTCACCTTCATCGCCGAACGCCTGGTCGACGAGCTGACCTCGGTCGCCGGTGTCGACGCAGTCCTGATCCCGACCCTCGACGAGATGGTCGAGCGCGATCCGCACGAGCTCGCTGCGATCCTCGGCGCCAACGAGGCCAGCGACGCGGTGTTGATCGGGGTATCGCACCGGCCGTGGACGATCCCCGCCGAGCTGTTCGGCGACGGTGGATTCGAGCGCATGGCGTTCGTGTCGCCGCCCGACTGGGATGCCCGCAGGTTCCGCATCTGGGAGTCGTCGTGGGGACGTGCGCTTCCGGCGGCGGACCTCGACCGGCTGGTCATCGCCACCGAAGGGTGGTCCGGTCCCGACATCACCAGCCTCGGCGAGTTGTCCGTCGCCTCGGTCGATGAGCTGATCGCAGCGGTGCCGACCATCGTCCCGGGCACCGTCGACTGGCTCGCCCGCTCCCGCGAGATGATCCGGGCGCTGGGCTCGTACGGACGCCTCGACGATCTCGTCGGGTACCTCCAGCGATACCGTCTGCTCTGACCGTCTCGGATGTCGCCGCTAGTTGCGGCGGTGGTAGAGGTCCTCGGTGGCACGCGTCGGTCGACGGTCGGTGATGTCGTAGACGTCCGAGCGCGCCGAGCGGATCGTGAGGTAGGCCATGGTCGCCAGCGCGATCGCCAAGAGCACCACGGCGACGATGAGCGCCGGGCTGGTCGTGCTCGTTCGGGTGATGTGCACCTGGAGGACGGCGTCGCGAGCGGCCTGGGGGCTCTCCTCGACCTGCTTCGCCGCCGCTTCGAGCCGCTGCCGGCAGGTCGCGATCCCGGCGGCGTCATCGGCAGCGTTGCCGTTGGAGAGCGAGTCGAGGCAGCCGCTCACCCCCGACAGCCGGTCGGCGATGCTGTTGGCATCGGCGGTGACGTCGTCGACCTCGACGCGCTGACGGGTCACCACGGCGCCGACGAGGTTGAGCTCTCGCAGCGCCGCCTCGAGCTTGGCCGGCGGGACGCGGAACGTGAGCTCGGAGTCGCCGCCGTCGGTGTACGCCGTGTCCTCCGACGCCTTGGTCGCGCCGAGCTCGGTCAGCCGGTCGATGACCGAGGTGCGAACCTCGACGACCTTGGCGGTGTCGATGGTGACGTCGGCGGTCGCGGCGCGGCCCTTGGCCTCACCCGACCACCAGACCAGCCCCAACAACACGGGAAGGCCGATCAACATCAGCACACGCTTCACCGCGCCAGGCTAAGAGGGGCCACCGGTCAGGTCGCGGACCCACCTGCGGTTTGCCCGACCTCGGCGTTGGCCGCGGCGAGGAACGCGGGGCGTTCGCCGCCGCCGTGCAGCAGGACCTGGCCTCCGCTGACGTACGACGCGAGCGGTGACGCGAGGTACACACACGTGTCGGCCACGTCGCCGGGGGTGCCGAGTCGGCCGAGCGGCACGGTCGCGGCGACGGCGGCGACCCCCTCGGCGTCGCCGTAGTGCAGCTCGGCCTGTTCCGTCTCGATCATGCCGCAGGTGACGGCGTTGACCCGGACCTTCGGTGCCCACTCGACGGCCAGCGACTGCGTCAGGTTGAGGAGGCCGGCCTTGGCGGCCCCGTACGCGGCCGTACCCGGAGACGGGCGCGTGGCCGACACCGAGGCGATGTTGATGATCGTGCCGCCGGACTCCTGGCGTTGCATCACCGTGTTGGCACGCTGCGCGACGTGGAGCGGCGCCACCAGGTTGAGTCGGATGAGTGACTCGCTGAATCGTGGCGATGCCGTCGCGGCGTCGACGTGGGGGCTGCCGCCGGCGTTGTTCACCACGACGTCGACCCGGCCCCAGCGTCGCTCCGCTTCGCCGACCAACGCGTCGACCTGGTCGGGATCGCGCACGTCGCACGCGAAGAACGCTGCGGTGCGCCCGCCGGCGGTGGGCAGCTCGTCGGGTTCGGACCGGCCACACGTGAGCACGTCAGCGCCCAGTTCGAGGAATCGCTCGCAGATCGTGCGGCCGATGCCCTTGCTGCCGCCGGTCACGATGACGACCTGGCCGCTGAAGTCGATGGTCAACATGGACGTCACGGTAGGGCATCGGTGAAACTGGTCCAACCTGATCTGACGGGGTGTCAGATCCGGGGAGGAGACGCAACGTGCCCATCACCTGCACCATCACCGATGGCATCGCCGAGGTTGTCATGGCCAACCCGCCGGTCAACGCGTTGACCGTGGCCGGCTGGTTCGAGCTGGCCGACGTGATCACCGCCGCCGGACGCAACCCCGAGGTCGGCGCCCTGGTGCTGCGTGCCGAGGGCAAGGGCTTCAACGCCGGCGTCGACATCAAGGAGATGCAGAACACCGAGGGCTTCGATGCGCTGCTCGGCGCCAACCGCGGCTGCTACGCAGCCTTCGCTGCGGTGTACGAGTGCGAGGTCCCGGTGATCGTCGCGGTGCACGACTTCTGTCTCGGCGGGGGCATCGGCCTCGTGGGGAACGCCGACGTCATCGTGGCGGCAGAGGGCACCCGGTTCGGCCTGCCCGAGGTGAACCAGGGGGCACTGGGTGCGGCCACCCATCTCGCTCGCCTGGTGCCGCAGCACAAGATGCGCGAGATGGTCTACACGGCCGAGCCCGTCGACGTGTCGGTGCTGGCGGCGTACGGCTCGGTGGCGCGGGTCGTGCCGCTCGAGGAGCTGCGCGATGCCGCGTTCGAGATCGCCGCGAAGATCTGCACCAAGTCGCGATTCGTGATCCGTCGGGCGAAGGAGTCGCTCAACGCCATCGATCCGGTCGACGTGAAGCGCAGCTACCGCTACGAGCAGGGCTTCACCTATGAGCTCAACCTGGCCGGCGTCGCCGACGAGGCGCGTGACGCCTTCGTCGAGAAGCGTGACGCAACGTTCTCGAAGTGAGAACTACTGGCAGTTCTTGGTGATCGCTTCGCCGACGGCGGCCATCGACTTGGCGATCTCGGGGTCGTTGAACGCCTCGGGGCTGCCGCCGCTGATGGTGGCCGGGTCGTAGCCGTCGGCCTCGGCGTCGCTCAAGATCTTCTCGGCCGCACTCTTGAGGGTGGCGCTGTCGGCGCCCGAGTCGACGGGGAGGTGGTCGGCGACCTTGTTCAGCACGTCGGCGAACGCCTGGTAGAGGGCCTTGGCCTGCTCGGGGGTTGCCGCACCGGACACTGTCAGTGTGTTGGTCGCCGCGGTGATCTTGCAGAAGTCGTCGCCGGCCTCGTCGAGGCTCGTGTTGAACGCGTCGATCGCTGCGTTGAAGTCGGCCTCGCTCAGCGTGGTCGTCGGGGCGGGCGGTGCCGTCTCGGTCGTGTCGTCCCCGCTGGTCGTGGTTGGTGATGCCTCGGCGCTGGTGGTGGTCGTCTTCGCTGCGTCGGCCTTGTCGTCGTCGCCACCGCAAGCGGCAGCGGTGAACGGAAGGAGCAGGGCGAGGGCAGCGACGGTGAGTCGACGGACGTGCACGAGAGGATCCTCTGGGTCGGCGTACTGACGATCACGCTATCTGGACTTCGTCGCAGTCGACGCGCAACCGGGGACCGGTCTACGGTTTGGACTCGATCTGACGGTCCGTCAGATTCGCCCGAGCGGCGGTGCGGACCCGATCCACCTGCGACCGATGAGGACCTGATGGCGATACCTGACAAGCGAACGACCGAGGCCGAGGTCGTGAGCGGGCTCCGCGACGGCATGACGATCGGAATCGGGGGTTGGGGCTCCCGACGCAAGCCGATGTCGCTCGTGCGTGAGCTGCTTCGAAGCGATCTGAAGGACCTCACCATCGTGAGCTACGGCGGCCCCGATGTCGGGCTCCTCTGTCGTGCCGGCAAGGTGAAGCGGGCCGTCTACGGCTTCGTGTCCCTCGACTCGATCCCGCTCGAACCGCACTTCCGCAACGCTCGCCAGAACGGCACGGTCGAGGCGACCGAGCTCGACGAGGGCATGCTGCTCCTCGGTCTGCAGGCCGCGGCGTGGCGGGTCCCGTTCCTGCCCTGCCGTGCCGGTCTCGGTACCGACCTGCTCCGGGTGATGCCGCAGTTCGAGCTGGTGCGCTCGCCCTACCCCGGCCCCGACGGTGGTGAGGGTGAAGAGCTGGTGGCCGTCCCGGCGATCGAACTCGATGTGGCCTTCATCCACATGAACCGTGCCGATCAGGGTGGCAACGGCCAGTTCCTGAACCAGGACCTCTACATGGACGACCTCATGGCCATGGCAGCCAAGGAGTGCTTCATGAGCACCGAGGAGATCATCCCGACCGAGGACTTCCCGAAGTACGGCTCGTTCCACACGCAGCGAATCAGCCGGCTGATGACCACCGGTGTGATCGAGCGCAAGGGTGCCGCCCACTTCACGGAGTGCCCGCCCGACTACGCCCGCGACGAGGCGTTCCAGAAGGAGTACGCGGCGACGGCGAAGTCCGACGAGGCGTGGGACGCGTTCCGGGCGAAGTACCTGGATGTGTCCGAAGAGGACTACCAGGCACTGGTGGGGGTGGCGTCGTGAGCGAGATCGAACACTTGGATGGAGCACCCACCCGCGCCGAAGTGTGTGCCGTTGCGGTTGCCGAGGCGTTCCGCGGTGACGGCGAGCGCCTGTGCAACCCCATCGGCATCATCCCGATGGTCGGTGGCCGGCTCGCCCGCGAGACGTTCGAGCCCGACCTGGTCATGACCGACGGGTTCGGTGGGTTCGCCGCCAACGTCCTGCCGCCGGGAGCCGATCCGGCCGGTGCCGTCGTCGAGGCCTGGAACCCGTACCCGCAGATGTTCAGCGTCCTGTGGAACGGCAAGCGCCACGTGATGATGGGCGCGACGCAGGTCGACAAGTGGGGCAACCAGAACATCGCGTGCATCGGCGACTGGCACCAGCCCCGCTCCCAGCTCCTCGGGTTCCGCGGCGCGCCGGGCAACACCATCAACCACACGACGAGCTACTGGGTGCCCAACCACGGCACCAAGGTGTTCGTGCCAGCGGTCGACGTCGTGTGTGGCGTCGGCTACGACCGTGCTCGCGAGCTCGGTCCCGTGGCGTCGCGATTCCACGAGATCCGACGCGTCGTCAGCAACCTCGGCGTCTTCGACTTCGACACCGCCGACAACTCGATGCAGCTGCGCTCGGTGCATCCCGGCGTGACGGTCGACGAGGTCGTCGCTGCGACCGGCTTCGAGCTCGTGATCCCGAGCGAGGTCCCCGAGTCCCGCCTGCCGACCGACGAGGAGCTCCGCTTGATCCGTGAGGTCATCGACCCCAAGGGTCTCCGTGAGCGAGAGGTGCCGAACCCGTGAGGCACCCATGTGACAGTGCCAGGAGGGCCGAGGGCGCGAAGCGTCCCGAGCGCCCGACGCCGAGGCCGAATCCGTGAGTGCGCTGAGCACGCCGTTGTGCGATCTGCTCGGCGTCCGGTACCCGATCGTGCAGACCGGCATGGGTTGGGTCTCCGGTGCGCGCCTCACTGCGGCGACGTGCGAGGCCGGCGCCATGGGCATCCTGGCGTCGGCGACGATGACGTTGCCGGAGCTCCGTGTCGCCATCGGCAAGGTGAAGGCGCGGACCTCCAACCCGTTCGGCGTGAACCTCCTGCCGAACCAGGCCGACCTGCTCGACCGCATCGACCTGATGATCACCGAAGGGGTCACGGTCGCGTCGTTCGCCGGGGCACCGTCAGGTGACGTCGTCGCGCGGCTCAACGATGCGGGCCTGGTCACCATGGTGACCGTCGGCGCGAAGCGTCACGCCGAGAAGATGGTGAAGATGGGCGTCAAGGCCCTCATCGCCCAGGGCGGCGAGGGCGGCGGCCACACAGGAGCGACCCCCACGTCGCTCCTGCTCCCTGCCGTCGTCGACGCGACCGAGGGCTCGGGTGTGCCGGTGCTCGGCGCCGGTGGCTACTACGACGGGCGTGGGCTCGTCGCGGCGCTCGCCTACGGCGCGCAGGGCATCGCCATGGGAACCCGGTTCCTGCTGACGCAGGAGTCCCATGTCCCGGACCACGTGAAGGCGATCTACGTCGGCACCCCCGTGACCGGCACCGTGGTCACCACGGCGATCGACGGCGCGCCGCAGCGCGTGATCCGCACCGAGATGATCGACGAGCTGGAGAAGGCGCCGTCGGTCGTGCGTTTTCCGAAGGCCGCACTCAACGCGCTCAAGTTCGCTCGGTTGTCGGGCACACCGATCAAGGATCTCGTCACGAGTGGCCTCGCCATGCGCAAGGCGCAGGACCTCACGTGGGCGCAGATGGCCCTCGCCGCGAACGCGCCGATGATGACCAAGGCCGGCGTCGTCGACGGTCGGGTTGAGGCGGGCATCCTGCCGACCGGGCAGGTGGTCGGCTCGATCGAGGAGCTGCCGACGGTCGCCGAGGTGATCTCCACCATCGTCGCCGAGGCCGAGGCGACGCTCACCCGCCTCGCCTGAACCGTCGCCATCCCGACCAGAGCGAACTCGTCCAGCGGCGCGGCGCGGCGGCGGGCCGTGCCCGCGCCGGCTCGATGCGCTCGATCGACCCGCCCGCCGTGCGCCCTCAGGCGGTGTCGAAGAGCCGGTCCTGCCCGGATCTGCGGGCTCGGTGCTCGGCGTCCTTGGCTCGGATGCGGGCCAGCCGGGCGGCGAGATCGGCGATCCGGGCGTCGGACCCCGGCCGGGCCACCGGCTCGGCATCGGCGTCGACCGGCATGTCGGTCGCCTCGAGATCCGGCACCAGGACCGGGACCACCGGCTGCGACGTCGTGGCCCGCAGGTGATCGGGGTGGCGCTCGTCGTTCGGTGGGACCATCGCACGGCGGCCGGTCCCGGCAACGAGCTGCCAGTTCTCCCGGGTCTTCAGATCATGGTGGTGGTCACACAGCAGGTCGAGGTTCGCGAGTTCGGTGACCTGGACCCGGGCCCAGTCGTCACGATGATCGAACTCCAAGCGTGCCGCCCGATCACACCGCTCCGCCGTGCAGCACGAGTCGGTGAACAGTTTCGCCAGCATCTGAGCGACGGTCGGCTTGCGGGCCAGGTTCACCACGTCGATCACGGCCTCGCCATTGGTGAGGACGAGTTGCAGCACCGACTCACCCAACAGGCGGCGCAACTCCGCGACCGAGACCGACACCCCGCCGATCTCACACAACTCACCGGATCCGACGTGGCCCCGCATCAATGCGGCCAGATCAACCCGGATCAACGTCATCCGGGTCAACGGCGCCCGCTTGGTCGGACCCGCCCCGGGGCCGGCCTCCGTCGAACCGTGACTCATCGCCATCAACGCATCGAACGCGTAGTTCGCCCGTGATCCCCGCTGCGCCGCCGCCCGCTTCGCCCGGAACGTGCGGTCGACCTCCCGCTGGATCAACTGCTCCAACTCCTTCAGATCCGCCACCGGGCCGCGTACTTCCAGATGACCGGCACCGTTGCCGTACCAGAACCGCGCACTGCGTTCGTCCCGGACCTTCTTGTCCCGCGCTGCCTTCTCTTCCTCCGAGCGCACCTCGGCCTTACGGCGCTCCGCCTCCTGCCGCGTCCGCCGCAGTGAATCCCGCTGCGCCCGTGCCAGCAGATCCCGCTCCGCATCAGGGTTCACTGCCGCCGCGTCCGTAACGGCCCCTGCCTGCTCCGGCGACAATCGTCCCTCGCGCACCGCGTCGGCGGTGGCGTCCAGGCCGCCCAGACGCTGGGAGGTCTCCAGATCGGCCCGAGCCCGCCCCGCTGTGGTGCCTTGCTGCTTCGCCAACCAGTCCGCCGGTGTCGCGAACCGCTCCGCCTCCCACACGCCCGCCTCCGCAGCGCGACTCGTCATCAACAGCCGGCCCGATGCAGCGATCTTCTCCATCTTCGTGAACGCATCGAGCACTTCGGGTGCCCACGGCAACGGCACGTTACGAGGGTCGAGGCTCGACACGAGCACCTGCACCGGTTCGGCTGCCGCCAAGATCTCCGCGGCCAACCGCGATTGCGGCTGCGCCGTGCCCGTCTCGTGATGCGAACTGGTGTTCGAGGCCATGGGATCATTCAATCACGTACCCATGACACTGAGGCCCCGGATCCGGTCGTCGCCGGGCAGATTGGGCAGCATCACCCAGTGGTCACGAATCTGACACCCCGTCAGATTCGCTGGCAGAATCGTGGCCGTGGACCTGACGTGGACAGCAGACGAGCAGGCGTTCCGCGAGGAGTGCCGCACCTGGCTCGCCGAGAACGCCCCCAACCCGCCCCTGCCCAGCGGTGACACCGCGGACGGGTTCGCCCTCCACCTCGAGTGGGAGCGGAAGCTGCACGCCGACCGCTGGGCGGTCGTCTCCTGGCCGGCCGAACACGGCGGGCGTGGCGCATCGCTGTGGCAGTGGTTGATCTTCGAGGAGGAGTACTACCGGGCCGGAGCCCCCCAGCGGGTGACCCAGAACGGCATCTTCCTCCTGGCCCCCTCGATCTACGAGTTCGGCACGCCGGCGCAGCAGGACTACTACCTTCCGCGCATGTCCGCGGGCGAGGACCTGTGGTGTCAGGGCTGGTCCGAACCGAACGCCGGTTCCGACCTGGCGGGCATCACCTCCAAGGCCGTGCGCGACGACGAGGCCGGCGGCTGGCGGCTCTACGGCCAGAAGACGTGGACGACCCGCGGCGCGTTCTGCACCCACCTCTTCGGGTTGTTCCGCACCGACCCCGACTCGGTCCGCCACCACGGGCTCACCTACTTGCTCGTGCCGCTCGACATCGAGGGCGTCACGGTCCGCGGCTTCGGTCGACTCGACGGCGACGAGGGCTTCGCCGAGGTCTTCTTCGACGGTGCGTTCGTTCCCGACGGCGACGTCGACCCGGCGGCGGGCGGTGTGCTCGGTGACGTGAACGGCGGCTGGGGTGTCGCGATGGCGACCACCTCCTCCGAGCGCGGCCTCACGCTGCGCTCGCCCGGACGCTTCACCGCGGCCGCGGCGCGTCTTGTGCAGCTCTACGGCGAACGGGGCGGGTCCATCGACGACCCGGGCGTTCGCGACGCGGTGGCCCAGGCCTGGATCGACGCCGAGGCCTACGCCCTCTACACCCTGAGCGACGTGACCGGCATCGTCGAAGGTCGCTCGCCCGGTGCTCGATCGAGCCTCAACAAGATCTTCTGGTCGGAGCTCGACGTCCGCCTGCACGAGGCGGCGCTTCGCCTGCTCGACGGCGAGGCCGAGCTGACCGAGTGGGGTCCCGAGGGCGAGCGGGTCGAGAACCCGTGGCTCAAGGGCTACCAGTTCTCGTTGTCGGGTCCGATCTACGCGGGCACGAACGAGATCCAACGCAACATCGTCGCCGAGCGTGTGCTCGGTCTGCCGCGGAAGTAAGCGGATCGGGAGAGACTGACCATGAGATTCGCCTTCACCCAGGACCAGCTCGACTTCGCCGAGGCCGTCCGCGACCTGCTCGCCAACGAGTGCGGCCCCGAACGGCTGCGCCTCGCGTGGGACAACGACAGCGGCCGTATCCCCGGCCTGTGGGACCGACTCGTCGAGATGGGCGTCGTCGGCCTCCTCGCTCCCGAGGGCGTCGGCGGGTTGGCCCTCGCCGAGATCGACCTCGTGCGCATCGCCTACGAGGCCGGGCGGGTCGCCTTGCCCGAGCCGCTCTCGGCACAGGCGGGTGTCGTCGTCCCGGCGCTCCGCGATCACGCCCCGACCGCCGATGCCGAGCGGTTCCTCACCGACGTGTGTGCCGGCACCTCCACGGTCGCTCTGGGTCTCGCCGTCAACCCGCTCGTCGTCGGCGCAGCTGACGCGTCGATGTTCCTGCTCGAAGCCGCCGACGGGCTTCACCTCGTCGACCCCGATGTCGTAGAGCTCGTTCCCGAGGTCTCCGTCGACGGTTCCCGTCGGGTGTCGCGGGTCGTCTGGAACCCGTCGCCGGCGACGCTCATGTGTGGCGCCGAGGGAGCGGCCGAGGCTCTTGCCCGGGCGGCGACGTTCACCGCCGCCGAGCTGTGCGGTCTGGCCGACACCATGCTCGGGCTGACCACTGGCTATGTCACCGAGCGCAAGCAGTTCGGTGTTCCGATCGGGTCCTTCCAGGCGATCAAGCACCACTGCGCCGACGCACTGCTCAAGGTCGAGTTCGCCAAGCCGCTCGTGTGGCGGGCCGCGTACTCACTCGCTCAGGGCGATCCCGATGCTCCGTTGCACGCCTCGATGGCCAAGGCGGCCGCGAGCGATGCAGCCGACGTGGTCGGCCGCATCGCGATGCAGTGCCATGGAGGCATCGGCTACACGGTCGAGTACGACCTGCACCTGTACCTCAAGCGGGCTTGGGCGCTCGTGGCCCAGGACGGCTCGGCGGCATCGCACCGGCGACGCGTCGCCGACGCCGTCCTCGGTTGATCACCGTCGGCTGACCCGTCAGCCGACGGTCGCTCCCAACGACATCTGCGTCCCGTCGTCGCACACCGCTCGAATCGACAAGCCGAACACCTTGTCGACCAAGCCCGTGCCGGCGTCGGTCGTGTACCCGCCGAGGTAGGTGTCTGTGGTCGGGATGGTGTTGCACCCGGAGACCCGCAGGGTGCCCCATCCCGGCGACGTGAAGGAGATCTCCGCGGTGTACGGGCCGAACGTGAGCGTCGCCGACGAGGTACCGCCGACGAACCCGATCGGGTGGCGGGGGTACAGCCAGTCGCCGGCAGCGCCGTCGGTGAAGTCGCCCAGCGAGGTTCCCCGGACGAGGTGGACGCCCCGGGACTGGGCACCGATGTCGACGGGGGTGCCGCATCCCCGCGCGATCACCACGGCGGGACGTGGGTCGGTCATGGCCGCGCCACCGGCCCCGAACCAGGTGCGGAACGTGCCGACCGAGCGGACGACGGGCCCCAGGGTCCCGAAGGTCGCCCATTCGTAGCCCGGTCCGCTGGGCGGCTCGGTCAAGCTCTCGACGTTGCATCCGGGACCTCCGGGGAACTCGAGACTGGACACGAACTTCGTGAACACCGTCCCTCCGTACGTGGGGTCCTGATCGTCGAGGACGGTCCACGTGCACGGCCCGTCGGCGGCGACGGCGGTGGTGCCGTACGGCAACTTGACGACCAGGATCCCGAGTCGGCCGCGGGCCCCGGTCGTGGCCGTCTCGGCGTGGCACGTCGCTCCGGCGGGCACCGTGGTCGCATAGAACCCCCACGGCAGGGCGGTGGACGTGGCCACACCGTTGTTCGACACGACGTGGGTGCCGGGCCCGAACGACCGCAGTGACGCCGCCGGAGCCGGAGCCGGCGCCGTCGTGGGTGGTGTGGGTGGTGTGGTGGTCGCCGGTGCCGCCGTCGTCGGGGGGAACATGATGCGGGCCGCGTCCGCCTTGGTCAGCGCCCGTTGCCACCGACCGTTGCGGCACACCAGCACCCAGGCCCCGCCGTCGTCGCCGAAGTCCTTGGTCGAGCAACGTTGTCCGACCCGGCCGCGCTGGCACGCAGGGAGCAGGACGACGAGCACGGCGAGCGCGACGACGATGAGTGTGGACCGGGACCTCGGAGCAGTCATGGGCGGGACGGTAAATGAAGATCGCTCATGACGGGAAGTCCCCCAACGCGGAGGACTCCCCGGAACGGCTTCGCTGGGCCCTACTTCACCTCCCGGCGCACGCTGCGGTAGAGGCCGATCGCCGCTGGAAGCAGCACCCAGGCGGCGATCGCCGTGAGGGTCTGGGCGAGGTGGTGGGTGGGGTGGTTCGAGGCCAACCGGTCGTAGGCCTCGAAGATGTCGAGCCAACGGGAGTTGTCCTTCAGGACCTCGGGAGCGAATGCCGCCCACACCGTGGGTGCGGCGAAGAACGCTCCGAGGGCGGCGGCGGTGACCGGGATGAGCGCACCGAACGCGGCGCCCATGACCACCTGCAGCAGGGTGGCGATCACCGTGGCGCGGATTTCTCCGCCGGCGTTGGCGTACGTCGCTCCGTCACCGATCACTCCGCCCAGTGCGGTCGCTGCCAACGACAGTGGGACGGTCACGAGCAGCACACCGATGCCCAGCACGAGCGCAGCGCCGAACTTGGCGCCGAACACCCGGAGCCGGCGGGGCGACAGGGTGAACGTGGTGAGGGCCGTTCGTTGTGTCCACTCACTGGTCATCGCCAGGAGCCCGAGCACGGGGAGGAGGAGCGACACTGCCGGCTGCACCGACGCGTTGTACCGGCTGAACTCGACCGGCACCGACGACGTGTGGAACAGCTTCCACACGAGGAGGCCGACGGTCAGGGTGACCGCCGACCCGAAGAGGACCTTCCCGCTGCGGGTGTCGGTCAGTTTGCGGAGCTCGACGCGGAGGAGCGTGCTGAACCGCTGGGGGCGGATCGCATTGTGTGACGAGGGGACCATGGTCGTTGCCGGGTTCGAGGGAAATGTGGTGGAGGTCATGCTGCGGTCGCCGATCCGGTCGAGGTCAGTTGGAAGTAGAGGTCTTCGATCCCGGCGCCGCCGGAGAGTTCGAGCAGCACCTGCCCGGACGACAGGGCGAGTCGGCCGACCTCCTCTGCGGATGCCTGCACGTGCAGGCATCCGCGGTCGGTGCGGCTGACGTCGAAGCCGGCCGTGCGGAGGGCGACGACCATCGCCGCGTCGTCCAGCGCCCGCACCGTCGAGCCCTGGCCGACGAGGAGTGCGTCGAGGTCGTCGTCGGCGACAATGCGTCCGCCGCCGATCACGACCAGTCGGTCGACCGTGGCCTGCGCCTCCCCGAGGAGGTGACTGGAGAGCAGGACCGTCCCACCGCGCGCCGCGAAGTCGCGGAGCAGGAGGCGCATCCAGCGGATGCCCTCCGGATCCATGCCGTTGGCCGGCTCGTCCAGGACGAGGATGGCCGGATCGCCGATCAGGGCGTTGGCGATGCCGAGCCGCTGGCGCATGCCGAGCGAGTACGACGCGACCTTCCGCTTCGCCGCGTGGCTGAGGCCAACCCGCTCGAGCATGTCGTCGGCCGCGCTGCGGTGCAGCCCGAGCAGTTGGGAGCTGAGCCGAAGCGTCTCGAGCCCCGAGCGCCCCGGGTGCTGGGCGGAGGCGTCGAGCATGACCCCGACGAGTCGACCGGGGTTCGGGAGGTCGTCGAACGGTCGACCGTCGATCGTCGCTGTTCCGGCGGTCGGCGGCGTCAGACCGGTGAGCATCCGCATGGTGGTGGACTTGCCGGCGCCGTTCGGTCCGAGGAAGCCGGTGACGGTGCCGGGTTCGCAACGGAACGAGACGTCATCGACCGCCAGGTGGGCGCCGTAGCGTTTGGTGAGGTTCTGCACGTTGATCATGGACTCATCGTGCGCCGGGCGCAGTGTCGTCACATCGGCCGGGAGAGGGTCGGGACCCCCGACGAAAGTCGGAGATCGTCGGGCCGTGATGAGACCTTCGTCGGAGGCCGCCCGTCGGGCGCTGCCGTACCCTTGGCCTCATGGGAGCGATGACCAGGCGGTGGCAACGACTGCGAGCGCAGTACGGTGCGCCGGTCGCCGACGGCTTCGCCGTGCTCTTCAGCATCGTCGGCACCATCGCCGCGACCGAGAGCAACCCCCGCTGGGTCGACCTGCCACGCTGGGTCATCGCCGTCACCGGTGCCGCCGGCACGGTCCTGCTCTGGTGGCGCCGCCGACACCCGGTTCGCTTGACGCTCGGGTCGGCCGTGCTGTTCCTGTTCTCCCACAACCCGGTGCCCCTGCTGTACGGGCTGTACTCGGCTGCCGTGGCCCGACGGGACCGTGTGCTGGTCGCGATCGTCGTCGCCGGCGGCGTCGCGTTCGCCGTGCCCGAACTGATGCGGATCGAGCGCTTCACCTTGGGGACCGTGATCTCGGCGATGATGCAGGCGATCGCGGTCGCGGCGATCGGTGCCTACGTCGGCGCGCGGCGAGACCTCGTGGCGTCCCTGCGTGAGCGCGCCGAGCGGGCCGAGGAAGAGCGTGAGCTGCGGGCCGATCAGGCCAAGGCGAGCGAGCGAGCCCGCATCGCTCGTGAGATGCACGACGTCCTCGCCCACAAGGTGTCGCTGATCGCACTGCACGCCGGCGCACTCGAGGTGAACGCCGACGCCGGGGCCGACCGCGTGGAGGAGGCGGCATCGTTGATCCGCACGACCGCGCACCAGACGCTGGAGGAGCTGCGTGAGGTGCTCGGAGTGCTGCGATCCGAGGCCGGTGCGGAAGGGGCCGACCTGGTCCCGACGGCGACAGTGGCCGACATCGCCCGGCTGGTGGATGCCTCACGGACTGCCGGCATCACCGTGGAACTGGTGGATGAACTGCCCGAACTGCCCGATGCCACCGCTCGGGCCGTGTATCGGGTGGTCCAGGAAGGGCTGACCAACGTGCACAAGCACGCCCGCGGTGCGGCGACCGTGGTGACGATCGCCGGCTCCGAGTTCGACGGAGTGACCGTCGCAGTCGTGAACCGGGCCCCGGTCGCGGCGGCGCTGCTCGGGGAACAGCTCCCGGGTTCGGGTTCGGGGCTGGTCGGGCTGGGCGAACGTATCCGCCTCCTCGGGGGCACCTTCGACAGCGGCGCCGAGCCGAGCGGTGGCTGGGCGATGCGGGCGTGGCTGCCGTGGGCGGGCGCCCCCGTCGAGCCGGTGGCGAGCGCATGACGCGGGTGCTGATCGTCGACGACGAGGCGCTCGTCCGCGCCGGTTTGCGCATGATCCTCGAGTCGGCGGACGACTTCGAGATCGTCGGCGAGATCGACGACGGTGCCGATGCCGTATCCGCGGTGACCACGCTGCGCCCCGACGTCGTGCTGATGGACATCCGCATGCCCCGCCTCGACGGTCTCGCCGCGACGACTGCGGTCCGAGCGCTCGACGCGGCGCCGGCAGTGCTCGTGCTCACGACCTTCGATCTCGACGACTACGTGTTCCGGGCCCTCCAGGCGGGTGCCGCCGGGTTCCTCCTCAAGGACACTCCTCCACGCGAGCTGGTCGAGGCGGTCCGGGTCGTCGCTGCGGGCGAGTCGATGCTCTCGCCCACGGTCACGCGCCGGTTGATCTCGCACTTCGCCGACGACCCTCGCGCCGAGCGTCGCCGCCAGGCGCTCGAACGCATCGCCGTCCTGACCGATCGCGAGACCGAGGTGTTCGTCGAGGTCGGCCGGGGGTCGTCCAACGCCGACATCGGCACCGCCCTCTTCATGAGCGAGGCGACGGTGAAGTCGCACGTGTCGAAGCTCCTGATGAAGCTCGGGGTCGCGAATCGGGTCCAGGTCGCGATCCTGGCCCACGACGCCGGTCTCACCGACTGACTCCACCGACTGACCCACTGGCCGAACCCCGTCACTCCGGCGTCGCGGTGCCGGAGCGGGCGGCGTTCACGAGGAGCGGCCGGGTGACGGCGCTGCTGACGAGTCCGATCCCTGCCGCTCCGATGATGGCGGCGACCAGCTGAAGTGTCTCCGGTGGCACCAGACCTTCCGACGACTGACCGAAGCCCAGCATGAGTGCGATCGCCCCACCGAGACCGACCGCGATCGCTCCGGTGGTCGCCGCGACGAGCGGCACCGTCGTCTGCCAGCGTCGCGCTGCCTGCAGCATCTCGATCGGGACACCGGTGAGAGCGAGGCGCCCGATGGTACGGCGCTGGTCGACGACCGACGCCGCCGCAGCCACAGCGGAGGAGGCCGCCGCGAGGAGGAGTCCGGCGATGAGGACGACCAGCGATCCTCGGCGGACGTCACCAACGAGGGTGGCCTGGCTCCAGAGGTCGTCGCGCGACGACACCAGCGGATTGCCGTTCCGGCTCGGCGATGTGATCGTGCGCAACTGCTCGAGCGACACTCCCGCTCCCGGGGTGATTGCGAGATCGACTGTCTCGTTGTCGTCGGGGTCGGCGCCGACCCCGACCTGCTCGACGGTCGTGCCGGCGAACCGGGTGGGGAGGTCGAGGGCGAGCAGGGCGTCGGCGTCGGCGGACGGCAGCGAGACCGAGAGCTCGTCGGTCGAACCGTACCGATCGTCCTTCGCCTCGGCGGTCGGCAGCACGCCGGCGAGGAAGCCGGCGATGAGCCCGGCAAGAACGACCGACGACACGACCCGGTAGGCGGCCTTCGGATCGTCGGCGATCCGTCGTCCGGCGATCAGCGTCGACGGGACGCGAGCGAATCGGGCAATGGTGCGCCCGACCACCGAGCAGATCCAGGGCCCGACCAGTCCCAACGACCCGATGACGATTCCGAGCGCAGCGATCATGACGACGGCCTCGCCGGAGCTGCCACCTCGGGCGAGCAGCGTGGAGAGGACCAGTCCGACGAGCGCGACCCCGAGCCCGAGGAGGCGGGGCCACCGTGCCCGTTGTGGTTCGGCCGACCGGGCGACACCCAGGGGCGCCGAGGCCACCCGCCGCAAGGAGAGCACGGCGGCGGCGACGCTGACCAGCCCCGCCGCAGCGGCGAGACCGGCGGCCCGTGCAGCGTCGAGCCGAAGGTCCGACGCGAACCACTCGCCACCGGCGATCGGCACGCCGCGCAGCGCCGGAGCGAGGAAGAGGGACGCGCCGACGCCGACGATCGCGCCGGCCACGGCGCCCAACGCCGTCTCGGCTGCGGCCAGCACCCGGACCGCTCCCGGCGTTGCTCCGGCCAGCCGGATCGCGGCCAGCCGGAGTTCCCGTCGCGCCGCGGTCAGTCGGGCGGCGGAACCCACCAGCATGAGCGCCGGAACGGCGACGAGTACCACGGCGACGAGGGCCATCTCCCGGTACACCTGCAGATCGTTGTCCTGTTGTGTGGTGTCGTATCGGGTAATCGGGGTCACCGCCGACGCGACGCCGGGCCCGCGCATCTGGGGGGAGCTGCCGATCTCCTTCGAACCGACGGGACCGATCGCCGCGACCGTTCGCCCCAGCACGGCCACCAACTCGTCGGGTCGGGCCAGGCCGGCATCACCGATCGTTCCGACGACGCGGCCGAACCGGTCCCCGAGTTGGTCGGACAGGGTGGCGGCGATGAGTCGCGCCAGCGCTGGTGACACCACCGCCGAACCGGGTCCGGGCACGGCCCGGAGCCCGGGCGGAACGGGAATCGCAGCGAGTCCTGCCGCCCCGGGGGCGGTCGCGGCGAGCTCGACGACGTGGATCTCGCGCTCGTCGAACAGCTCCAGCGAGCGCCGCTGCAGCGCTGTCGCTCGTTCGTCCGACGCGGCGGGCACCGGCTCTCGCCACACGAACCGGGCCTCTCGCTCGCCGAGGCCGGCCCACGCGGCGATGACCGTCGCCGCCACGAGCGTCGCCGCGGCCACCCCGGCCGCGCACAGGGCCGCTGCACCGGCAGCCTGACGGGGAGCGCGGCGAATGAGGAGCGGCAGGAGTCGGAGTGCGGCGATCATCGGACCACCACCGTCGGGGCGTCGACTCGGTCCTCGATCTCGAGTACCTGTCCGTCGCGCATGTGGACCACCCGATCGCATGCCGCGGCGACCTCGGGATCGTGGGTGACGACCAGGAGCGCCGCGTCGGCCTGACGGCACGCCTCGGTGAGGACCGACATCGTCGATGCTCCCGTGGCCCGGTCGAGCGCGGCGGTGGGCTCGTCGGCGAAGACCACGCTCGGCGAGACGACCAGTGCCCTGGCGATGGCGACGCGCTGCAACTGGCCTCCCGACAGCTGTCCCGGCCGGCGCTGTTCCATGCCGGCGAGCCCGAGCGGCTCGAACCAGCGCGTGGCCTCGGAGACGGCCCGCCGGCGTGGGGTGCCGCCGAGCATCAGCGGGAGCGCCGTGTTCTCGACGGCGGGCAGCTCGGGAAGCAGTTGGTCGGATTGGAACACGAACCCGAAGCGCTCGCGGCGCAGCCGCGACGATGCCCGTTCGGCGAGTCGGTCGATGCGGTGGCCGTCGAGAAGGACCTCGCCTTCGTCGGCACGGGTGAACCCGGCGAGACAGTGCAGGAGCGTCGACTTGCCCGACCCGCTCGGGCCCATCACCGCGGTCGACCGGCCGGCGGAGATCGAGAGGCTCACTCCGGCGAGGGCGGTGGTGGCGCCGTAGCGCTTGACGAGGGAATGGGCCTCGAGCACCGGAGTGCCGGGACCGTCGAGGTGGTGGTTCGAGATCATGACTTCGATCATCGGGACCCGATGGCCCGGTGACATCGGCCCGGCAGCCAGGAACGGCTCGGCCGTTCGACCGGTTCGAACGCCGAACCCGTGCTCCGATATCAGCCGATTGGCCGATATCGGGCGGTGGTCGTCCCCTCGTACCATGCCGGGGTGACGGATCGGTCGGCCTTCGCCCCCACCTTCGTCGACCGCGCGCTCGAACGGCTGCAGCGGGCCGCGCCGATCCTGAGCGGGGTGTCCCAGGCCCTCCTCGTTCTCGCCGCGTCGCTGTTCGCGCTGTTGGACGTCGGGTTCGTCTTCGCGGTGTGGTCCAACCGCGGGTCTGACGGCAACTCGCTGTAGGCGGTCACCGCTGGCATCGGTGTGCTCGCGGTCCTCGTCGTCGTGAGCCGTCGGCGGCTCCTGCACGCCGGCCTCGTGACCCTCGGCGTCGCGAGCCTCGTCGCGACCGCGGCAGTGATCGTCGCCCGGGGCCAGGCGCTGCCGTCGCTCGCTGCCCTGTTCGCCTTCGCCCTCCTGACGGTGAGTCTCCTGCGCTCGTCGCCGGGACGGATCGCTGCCGGACTCGGCCTCCTGGCGACCGCGGCGGTGGCGAGCGAAGCCCTTCGGTTGAACCAGACCCTGGCGGCGTCCGCGGTCGTCGTGTGCGAAGCGTGCTTCCTCGTCGCCGTGGCCGCCGGCCTGTACCTCCGATGGTCCGACTGGCGGCGACTCGTCGGTGAGGAATCGGCGCGGACCGAGGAACGGCTCGAGATCGCCCGCGAGCTCCACGACCTCGTTGGTCACTACGTCACCGGCATCGTCGTCCAGGCGCAGGCTGCCCAGCACGTCGCAGCGTCGAACCCGACGGCGGCGGTGGACGCCTTGGCGCGCATCGAGGAGGCGGGGGCGGGCGCGATGTCCGCGATGCGACGGATGGTCGGTGGACTGCGCGACGACCTGTCGGTCCCGCCCGGAGCGTGGTGGGCCGACATCGAGTCGCTGGTTGCCGGGGCGGCCACTGACGGCGTTCCGGTGCGTCTGCGTCTCGACCCCGAGGTGAGTGGAGCGTCGGCGGATCTCTCGGCCTCCGCCCACCGGATCGTCACCGAGGCCCTCACCAACGTGCGGCGCCATGCCGTGGACGTGACCCAGGTCGATGTCGAGCTCGATGTCGAAGCCGACGGGGGCCGGCTGGTGATCGTGATCGCCGACGACGGTGCCGCCAGCGCCGTGCCGACGCACGACACCTACGGTCTGGTGGGGATGAGGGAACGGGCCGAGGCGTTGGGTGGCACGTTGTTCGCCGGGCCGCGCCCGAGCGGCCAGGGCTGGACCGTTCGCGCCGAGATCCCCTTGGTCGCCCGATGATCCGGGTCCTGGTGGCAGACGATCAGGAGATGGTGCGCGCCGGCTTCCGGATGATCCTCGACAGCGTGCCCGATATCGAGGTCGTCGCCGAGGCGGCGGACGGCCGTGCCGCGGTCGCCCTTGCGAACGAGCTGCGCCCCGACGTGTGCCTCATGGACATCCGGATGCCTCACCTCGACGGTCTCGACGCGACCCGGCTGTTGGCGGGCCCCGACCGTGCCGATCCGCTTCGTGTCGTCGTCGTCACGACCTTCGACCTCGACGAGTACGTGCATACCGCGCTTCGCAACGGCGCGGCCGGGTTCCTCCTCAAGGACGCCGGCCCGGCACTGCTGATCGAAGCGGTGCGCGCCGCAGCGCGCGGAGACGTGTTGGTGTCGCCGTCGGTGACGGTCCGACTGCTCGAGCACTTCGCAGCCACGTCGACGGTGAAGGAACCGGCTCCCGCGCCGTTCGTCCCGCTGACGGACCGCGAGGAGGAGGTGTTGATCGCGACCGCTCGTGGTCTCAGCAACGCCGAGATCGCGGCCGAGTTGTTCATCTCGCTCAGCACCGTGAAGACCCACCTGTCGAGCCTGACCGACAAGCTCGGCGCGAGGAACCGCGTCGAGCTGGCGGCCTGGGCGTGGCAGTCGGGGCGGATGGGCTGAGCCGGCGGCCGACGGAGGTCAGTCGGCCTTGACCGCGTGCACGACGCGGGCGAGCGCCGGATACCGGACACCGACGCCGTCGTGTTGGGGGGTGAACGTCTCGGTGAGGATGCGTCGAACCTCGGCAACCTCGGCCTCGGAGCGTTCGAGCAGCGCCGTGGCCATCGACGACGACGTGATCACGAAATCGACGGTGTCTTCCACGGATCCGGGGCCACCGAGGTAGGTGGGTTCGTTGACGTCCTCGAAGGTGACGTCCTCCCATCCGGCGGTGGTGAGGATCGATTCGACGCGTTCGGGATCGTGGAAGGCGAAGGGGCCCGGAGCACTCGGGTCGCCGGCGGGGGGCATCGGCAGGATGCCGGACACTGCGAGGCCGGGCACCCACATCCACTCGTTCGCCTCCATGGGGCCCCAGCACACGAACGCCAGGCGCCCGCCGGCGACGGTCATGGCGGCGATGTTCGTGAATGCCGCGACCGGGTCGTCGAAGAACATCACCCCGAAGCGGCTGACGATGACGTTGGCGAGATCGGACGGGGGCTCCATCGTCTGGGCGTCGCCGTGCACGAACTCGACGTGGGTGTAGGCCTCCGCCTGCGCCCGCTGCCGCGCCACGGCGAGCATCGGGCGGGAGATGTCGATGCCGAGCACCTTGCCGGTGCTGCCGACGGCCTGGGAGGCCTCGAAGCTCGTTGCCCCGGCCCCGCACCCGATGTCGATGACGGTCTCGCCGGGTTGCGGCGCGGCTGATGAGACGGCGCGCAGGCCGTAGATTTCGAGCTGTCGGTCGAACTGGTCGGCACGGGCGACCCAGGCCTCGCCGCGTTCGCCGTCCCAGTAAGCGGACATCTCGGCGTTCGTGTCAGGGGATGCGGTCATGGAGCGAGCTTCCCACGCTTCGACCCGCCGTCGCCGGTCACGTAACCTTGGGGCACCAAACGAGAACGCGTTCTAGAACTGCTTCAGGACAGCGTCGGGCAACAGGAGACACCATGGCCGAGGCCTACATCATCGACACCGTGCGCACCCCCGTCGGCAAGCGCGGCGGCAGCCTGTCGCAAATCCACCCCGCCGACCTCGGCGCTCACACCCTCAAGGCCCTCGTCGAGCGCACCGGCATCGATCCCGGCGCCGTCGAGGACGTGGTCATGGGCTGCCTCGACACGATCGGCCCACAGGCCGGCGATGTCGGCCGTTCGGCCTGGCTCGCCGCCGGCCTTCCCGAGCACGTTCCCGGCGTCACGATCGACCGGCAGTGCGGTTCGTCCCAGCAGGCGGTGCACTTCGCAGCGCAGGGTGTCATGAGTGGCACGCAGGACCTCGTGATCGCCGCCGGCCTCCAGAACATGTCGATGATCCCGATCAGCTCCGCCATGACCGTGGCCGAGCCCATGGGCTTCACCGATCCGTTCACCGGTTCGGAAGGTTGGGTCGCGCGGTACGGCACCCAAGAGGTGAGCCAGTTCCGCGGCGCCGAGATGATCGCCGAGAAGTGGGACATCTCCCGCGAGGACATGGAAGCGTTCGCGATCGAGAGCCACACCCGCGCCATCCGGGCGCGTGAGGAGGGCCGGTTCGACAACGAGATCGTGCCGCTCAACGGCCTCACCTTCGACGAGGGACCCCGCGAGCCCAACGTCGAGAAGATCCGCTCGCTCAAGACCCTCGTCGAGGGGGGCCGCGTCACCGCCGCCGTTGCGTCGCAGATCTCCGACGCATCGGCCGCGATGCTCATCGCCTCCGAGCAGGCGGTGAAGGACCACGGCCTGAAGCCCCGGGCCCGCATCCACCACCTGTCGGTGCGCGCCGACGATCCGATCTACATGCTCAGCGCCCCGATCCCGGCCACGCGCTACGCCCTCGACAAGGCCGGCATGACCCTCGACGACATCGACCTCATCGAGATCAACGAGGCGTTCGCCTCGGTCGTGCTCGCCTGGCAGAAGGAGCTCGACGTCGACCTCGCCAAGGTCAACGTCAACGGTGGCGCCATCGCACTCGGCCACCCGCTCGGCGCCACCGGCGTCCGCCTGATGACCACCATGCTCAACGAGCTCGAGCGCACCGGCGGCCGGTACGGCCTGCAGACGATGTGCGAGGGCGGCGGCCAGGCGAACGTGACGATCATCGAGCGTCTGTAGGAGCCTGGTGATGCGCATTGTGACTGTCCTGATGGGGACCTTCCGCCTGGCGGCGCACGTCCCGGCCACCGAGCGTCTGTAAGCACCTCCCCGAGATGGACTTCGAGGACTCCGCAGAAGAAGCCGCGTTCCGCGCCGAGGTGCGCGAGTTCCTCGGCGCGCACGCCACACCGAAGGCCGGCGACGAGAGCGACTGGTCGCGCAACGGCGCGTCGGTCGATCCCGTCGTCGCCGAGGACTACCGCCGGCGCTGCCGCGACTGGCAGCGCACGCTGTACGACAACGGTTGGGCCGGCATCGCCTGGCCCAAGGCGTTCGGCGGGCGCGGTGGCAACGCGGCGCAGCAGATCATCTTCAACCAGGAGCTCGCGAAGTTCGACGCCACGAGCGGGTTCCTCACCGCCGCGCTCGCGCTCGTCGGGCCGACGCTCATGGCCCACGGCACGCCCGAGCAGCAGCAGCGCTATCTCGGGCCGCTCCTGCGGGGCGACGAGGCCTGGTGTCAGCTGTTCAGTGAGCCCGAGGCCGGGAGTGACCTTGCGACCCTCGGCACGCGGGCAGTTCTCGATGGCGACGAATGGGTCGTCAACGGGCAGAAGGTCTGGAACTCCTCCGCGCAGCACGCCGACTTCGGCATCCTGATCTGCCGCACCGACCCGTCGGTGCCCAAACACAACGGCATCACGTACTTCATCGTCGACATGCGCACACCCGGCATCGAGGTGCGCCCGCTCGTGCAGGCGCAGGGAGTCGCCCACTTCAACGAGGTGTTCTTCAGCGACGTCCGCATCCCAGCCGCCAACGTGGTCGGTACGGTCAACGACGGGTGGAAGGTCACCAAGACCACCATGCGCAGCGAGTCGTCGATGATCTCGGGCGCCGGGCAGGCCACCACGTTCGTCAACGTGCTCGCCACGGTTCGTCGCTGCGGCAAGGACACCGATCCGGTGGTCCGCCAGGAGCTGGCGAAGGTCTGGTCGAACGAACAGATCCTGCGTTACCTGTCCATGCGGACGCAGACCGCCGTCATGACCGGTCGTCGGGATCTCGCGATCCACGGCAGCCTGCTCAAGAACTTCTTCACCCGCTCGTTCACGCACCGGGCCACGCTGGCGCTCGACTGCGAGGGTGCCGAAGGCATGCTCTCAGGTTCCGACGCCGAGGGCGACGGGTTCTGGCAGTACCAGTGCATCAACCAGTTCGCCTCCAAGATCGGCGGCGGCACCGAGGAGGTGCACCGCAACAACCTCGCGGAGCAGGCGCTCGGTCTGCCCCGTGAGCCCGCGGCCGACCTCGACACCCCCTGGAACCAGCTCAAACGAGGTTGAACGCCGCGAGGTTCTGAATCTTCGTATGCTGGCGTCAATGTTGCAGCGTCGAACGATCATCGTGGTATTGGCGGCGACCCTGGCCGCCACGGTCCTCACGGCGTGCGAGGTGCGCGTCGCCGGAACCCGGTGCGCCGTGGGGTCACCCTTCGCTCAGGACGCGACCCACGTGCTCGAATGCCGGAGCGGTCGCTGGTCCCGCGTGGCGACCAAGCAGGAGGTCGCCGAGCGGCTGCTCGCGTACCTCCACGCGACACCGACCGTGATCGCCGCCAGCGACGGCCACGCCTGCGCGTCGATGCTCGACCGGACGGTGCGCTGCTGGGGGCGCAACACCTCCGGCCAGTTGGGCAACGCGACCACGACCAGCAGCTCGACACCGGTCGACGTCGTGGGCCTGCGGATCGAGAGCAGCTGGTCGACCGGCCCAGGCCGCTCGGGTGTCACCGGGCCGGGCGCGCTGGCGCTCGGCGACGCGTACAGCTGCGGCATCAGCCCTGGTCGCGCCGGCACGGCGTCGACCACGACCTACTGGTGCTGGGGCGCGGTGCACGATCCGACTGACATCGTGACCAAGCCCGAGCTCATCGGCGGTGGCGGCACGCCCGGCATCGGGTCGTTGGTGTTCGGTCCGACCGCGCACTGCGAGTCGCTCGAGCTCAACTACGGGTACCGGTGCTCGATCTATCAGCTCATCCTGCCTTCGGGCACCAAGCTGGCCACGGCCGGCCGGGCTCACGAGTGCCTCGTGGCGTCGAACGACATGCTGTACTGCGTCGGCGACAACGACCGCGGTCAACTCGGCAACGGGTCGACGACCGCCATCCCGTTCGTGCCGTACCCGTCAACATTGGCCGCGACCGGTCTCACCGACGCGCGGATCGTCGATGCCGGAGGCGACTCGACCTGCGCCGTCGTCGGCTCGAGTGACGTGTGGTGCTGGGGCGGCAACGAACGCGGCCAGCTCGGCGATGGCACGACGACCGACCGCACCCTCCCGACGCGGGTCGCCGGCCTCTCCGACGTGGTCTCGCTTTCCGTCGGCAGCGACCATGCGTGTGCCGCCGGCGGCAGCGGCGTCCTCCGCTGCTGGGGCGCCAACACGAGCGGCCAGCTGGGCGACTCGACGACGATCGACCATCCGTTGCCCACCGTCGTATCGGGCCTCACCAACGTCACCAGCGTCACCGCGGGCGCTGGCTCGACGTGCGCGATCGGCGATCGAGGGACGGCGAAGCAGCAGGTGTTCTGCTGGGGCCGCAACGACTGGGGCCAAGTCGGCGATGGCACCACGACCGAACGACACGAACCGGCGCTCGTCCGATTCTGATCAACGAGCATCCCCGAAGCGCCCTGGCACCATCTCTATCCTTGCTCCGATGGAATGGGGCTCGACGGCGCAGCGCGGGGCGGTGTGAATGGACACCACCGATGACATCGTCGCGGTCGAAGCCGAGTACCGGGCGCTCCTGAACGATCCTCGGCGTCCCCTCAGCCGATTCGTCGAGGTGAGCCTCGCGTACGGCCGGA
>CALMLJ010000453.1 GCA_937868025.1 uncultured Acidimicrobiaceae bacterium | reverse complement strand
GGCGTCGGGCATGCCGCTCAATCGTCCTGCTGCATGGTGGCCCAGAGGCCGTGCTCGTGGAGTCGGAAGACGTCGCGTTCGGCCGATTCCCGCGTGCCGCTGCTCACGGCGGCCCGTCCGTTGAGGTGCACCTCCAACATGAGCTGGTGCGCCTTGGCCTCGGAGTACCCGAACAGCTTTCGCAGCACGAAGGTCACGTAGGGCATGAGATTGATGGGGTCGTTCCAGACGAGCACGACCCACGGTCGCTCGACGTCGACCGTCTCGTCGGGCTCGAGCACCCCGACGGGGCTGGACGGCTCGAAGGTGGGCTCGCTCATCGGGTCGCCGTCACCGACCGACGGGGGCGCCGGCCCGATCGCGGCGGGGTGTCTCGTGCACCGCGCTCGGCGACGGTGCGGCGTCCGCCGTGACGAAACCGACGCGGAGGGCCATGACCCACACGACGATGGCGCCGGCGACATGGAACCCGACCATGAGCGCCGGAACGTCGCTGAAGTACTGCACGTAGCCGAGGGCACCCTGCGCGACGACGACCACGAGGAGGCGGGTGCACGTCTGGAAGGCCGCCGGCGTGCGGTCGCGGAGCCGGAGCGCGGTCACGATCGTCGTGAGGCAGAGCAGCCAAACGAGGATCGAGTGGATCCGCACGACCGAGCTGACGTCGAAGGGCAACCGCTCGACCACGTGCTCGACGCCGGCGGAGTCGGGGAGCGCGCCGGGGTGCTTGCCGGCCGAGGTCACCATCGTTCCGCTGACGAGCACGGCGGTGCCGAGTCCGACGAGGACCTTCGCTTCGGTGGTCCAGCGGCGCGGCGCCGGCGGTGCCACGGTGTCGTCGAGGACCTCGGGGCGGTCGAGATCCTCGTCGGCGGCCCGGTGCATGAGGACCACGGCGGCCCAGACCAGGACCATGGACACGAGGAAGTGGACGGCGACGACGGAGTACTTCAGCTCGCTCAGCGTCACGAACGCACCGATGATGATCTGGGCGACGACCCCGGCCACGAGGAACCACGACCATCGGGTGAGGTCGCGGCGTCGGGGACGTCGGCGCATCGAACCGAGCACCGCGAGGGCTACTGACGCCGACACCAGACCGGTGATGAGTCGGTTGACGAACTCGACCATGGGGTGGAACTCGAGGGGGGCAACCGGCTTGCCCTGCTCGCACAGTGGCCAGTCGGTGCAGCCGAGCCCCGAGCCCGTCAGCCGCACCGCGGCGCCGGTCACGATGATGGTCGCGAGCCCGGCCAGCGCGATCTGGGTGATGCGGACGTACTGGCGTGGAGTCGGCCGGAATCGGTCAGCGAGCAGCACGTCGCCACCGTACGCCCCGCCGGCGCCGACGGGCCAGCGGGCCCCGGCCGCAGCCTCCGGCCCGGTGTGGCGTGAGGGTGACCGAGATGCGTCGACGGTCGGCGGGGCCGTCTCCGCGTCGCATTGGCCATGCGGCGGGCAACGGACCTACCCTCTGGCCGGTGTCATCTTTGATCGCGACCCCCGTATCCACAGCTCCGGTGACGCACGGTGTGATGGCGAAAGTCGGCGGCTACGTCGCTCTCACCAAGCCCCGCATCATCGAACTCCTGTTGGTCAGCACCGTTCCGACGATGATCGTCGCCGAACGTGGGATCCCCTCGCTCTGGCTGATGTTCGCGACCGTCGTCGGCGGCACGCTGTCGGCCGGTGGTGCCAACGCCATCAACATGTACGTCGACCGCGACATCGATGCCTTGATGGACCGCACCAAGGGTCGTCCGCTGGTCACCGGGGTGATGAGCCCCCGCGCCGCGCTGGTGTTCGCCGTGGGGATCGAGATCGTCTCGTTCGCCTTCCTCTGGGCGTTCGTGAACCTGCTGTCGGCGGTCCTCGCCGTGTCGGCGTGTCTCTTCTACGTCTTCGTGTACACGCTCTGGCTCAAGCGGACCTCCGAGCGCAACATCGTCATCGGTGGCGCCGCCGGCGCTGCCCCGGTCCTGATCGGGTGGTCAGCGGTCACCAACAGCCTGTCGTGGGCTCCTGTGGTGCTGTTCGCCGTGATGTTCTACTGGACACCGCCCCACTTCTGGGCCCTGGCCATCAAGTACAAGGACGACTACAGCAAGGCCGACGTGCCGATGCTGCCGTCGGTCGCCGCGTACGAGACGGTGACCCGCAAGATCATCGCCTACACGGTGGTGGTCGTGGCCCTGACGTTCGTGTTCGGCCCCGTGGCCGATCTCGGTGCCGTCTACCTGGTGTCCGCCGGCGTGCTCGGCGCCGTGTTCCTCGCCCTGGCCGTCAAGGTGCACCGCACCGAATCGGCGGCCGCTGCGATGAAGCTGTTCACGTACTCCATCACCTACATCACGCTGCTCTTCGGGGCGATGGCGGTCGATGTACTCGTGAAGCACGGTGCCTGAGGTGGCGATCAGGAACCGAGTTGACGCCGGTAAGATGACCACCCGGTTTTCCCCAGCAGATGGATGCCGAAGTAGTGTCCTCTGCCGCAGTACCGTCCGGGCAGCGCGCCGCCGCGCCGCGACGTCCGTCCGTTCGAACGATCACGAGCCTCGAGGCAACACATGGCACTGACCGAGACCCGACCGCAAGCTGCTGGCGCCGCGAGCCGTCCCGACGGCGGTGCCCCCGAGCGCACGCAGGTGACGGCCGTCGAGAAGGTGCTCGGCACCGGCGACCACAAGACGATCGGCCGCATCTTCATCGGTGCGTCGCTCCTGTTCGTCATGTCCGACCTGGTGATGGCGGCCCTCGTCAACCTGCAGGCGTCCGCCGGTGGTGACTTCCTCGAGGCCACCATCGCCAACCGCCTGTCGTTGAACCACCCGCTCGGCCTGCTCCTCTGCGGCGCGTTGCCGCTGATGCTCGGCCTGGCGATCTACCTGGTGCCGCTGCAGGTGGGCTCCCCCACCATCGCCTTCCCCCGAGCCGCTGCGGCGTCGTTGTGGGGCTGGCTCCTCGGCACCGTGCTGTTCGTCGTGGCGCTCCTCATCAAGGGCTCCTACGGCGGCTCGAGCGAGACCATGACCCGCCTCGGCCACGTCAGCGTCGGTCTCGTGGTGCTGTCGCTGCTCACGGGCGTGCTCACCGTCATGGTCACGGTGGTGAGCCACCGGCCGGCGGGGATGACGCTGTCGCGGGTTCCCTTCTTCTCGTTCTCGATGCTGGTGACCGGCGCCCTGTGGCTGAGCACGCTCCCGGTGCTCCTCGCCGACATCACGCTTTGGCACATCCGTCGCCCCGGCCCGTCGGACTTCGAGTTCGGCGCCTACCCGGCGATCGAGTGGGTGTTCCACCAGCCGGCGATCTACATCGCGGCGATTCCCCTGCTCGGGATCTTCGCCGACGTCTGCGGCTCGCTGAGCGGTCAGCGCCAGCGGAACTACACCGTCATCCAATCCCTGATCGTCGCCTTCGGTGCGTTGTCGTTCGGCCCCTGGGCCCAAGGCGACGCCGCTCGTGAGACCCTCATGTGGATCGTGGCGGCCGTGGCGATCGCCCTCCCCGTCATCGCCGTGCTCGGTGGCTCGATCGACACCCTCCGCCGAGGGAAGTTGGCAGTCAACGGTGGCCTCATCCTCACGCTGTCGTCGATCCTCGTGCTGTTGCTCGCCGTCGTCGCCGGCGCCCTCCAGGGTCTCGCCACCATCGGCAACAAGGATCAGCTGTTCGACCTGTTCGCCGGCGGATTCACGACGCTGACCCCGAGCACGCCCAGCAGTGGCCCCGGGGTCGCCGTGGGCCAGTTCTACCTCGTCATCGCCGCCGTCGTGCTCGGCGGACTCGGTGCCACGTTCCACTGGGGCAGCCGCATCTGGAAGGGTGGCCTGCCCTCGGGTGCGGCCCTCGCCCTTGCCCCGCTCGGTCTGCTCGGTGGCCTCGCCTTCGGTATCGGTCACGTCGTGATCGGCATTGCCCAGCCCGACGCTGACGGCGCCAAGGCCCTCGCCGCGGTGTCGGGTGTCGGCGCCATCGTGCTGGCCGTCGCCGTGCTCGGGGGCCTCGGTGCCGTGGTGGCCGTCGCTGCCGGCAAGTCGAACGAGACCAGTGACCCGGCGACGGGCCCCGAGGCGCTCGGCGGCACGTTCGAGTGGCTGACCGCTTCGCCCCCCGCGACCGGCAACTTCACGATCGACCTCCCGACGGTCGAGAGCGAGTACCCCGTCCTCGACCGGAACGATCAAGGAGCCAACTGATGGCGCTCATCCCGGCCACCCTCACCGCGCCGCCGCTGCCGCGTCGTCGGCAGCTGCTCTTCGGCACCGCCTTCGCCGCGGTCGGCGTGGGCATGTTCGAGCTGGCACTCGTCGGTACCTACCTCGCCGAGCGCTCGGCGCACCGCGCGACGTGGCTCACCGAGAACGTCATCCCGTTGACGCAGCCCAACATGCAGCTCGGCACCCTGGTGCTCGGCTCGATCTTCATCCAGTGGGCGGTGTGGGCCATCGCCCGCAACGAGCGCGGCCAGGCCTACCTCGGCCTCGGGCTCACCCTGCTCATGGGGGCAGCGTTCCTGAACCAGACCACCTTCCTCTGGAAGACGGTCGGGCTGCGCATGGCGCAGCAGGAAGGTCCCACCTTCTACGCCGCGACCGGCGCCCATTTCGCGATCGTCGGCATTGCCATGGCGTTCATCGTGCTGATGGGCATCCGGACGCTCGGTGGTCAGTTCTCCTCGAGGCTGCCGGACGGTGTGTCCGCCGCAGCTCTGTTCTGGCACGTGTCCGTCGCTCTGTACTCGGTGCTCTGGCTCGCCGTGTACATCATGAAGTAACCGGGGTCTCCTGATGCTCACTCGTGGTGCAAAGTTGTTCTTCGGCCTGGCGATCGCCGGGCTGTTCGGTGCGCTCGTCTACGGCGTCATCACCAATGGGCTCGCCCATGGTGGTGTGGTCGAGGTCCTCACCGGTGACGGCGCCGTCAACGCTCTGCTCGGTCCGCTGACCGTCGGCTACAAGGGTGGCGTCGGCGACCAGCTCGGCTACACCCTGTTCATGGGGTTCGCCCTCAGCTCTGCGGCGATGGGGTTCGCCTCCCTCGCCTTCCGTGACGGCGACCCCGAAGCGCTCGCCGAGCTGGCCCACAGCGATGCCGTGCCGCCGGTGGCAGAGCCCAACGACCTCAGCCAGTGGCCGATCGTGACCGCCTTCTCGCTGGCCCTCATGACCCTCGGCCTCGCCGTCGGCCCGGTGCTGTTCAGCATCGGCGCGGCAGCGCTGGCCATCGCCGCCATCGAGTGGGCCATCAAGTCGTGGTCCGAGCGGGCGACCGGCGACCCCGAGGTCAACCGCACGATCCGCAACCGCATGATGTACCCCGTCGAACTCCCGACGGCTGGTCTCATCCTCATCGCGATCGTCGTGTACTGCTTCTCCCGCATCCTCCTCACGTCCTCCAAGGACGGAGCGATCTGGGTCGCCTCGATCATCGGCCTGCTGATCTTCGCCGTCGCCGTCCTCATCGGCACTCGTCCGCAGGTGCGCCGTGGCGCCCTCGTCGGAGCGTTGCTCGTCGGCGCCGCCGCCGTGCTCGCGATCGGCATCTACGGCGGTGTGAAGGGCGAGCATCCCCTCGAGCACGAGGGTGGCGAGGGCGAGCACGCCAGTGCCCTGGTGCAGACGGGCACGCCCAATTACTCAACCGGTCGCTCCCTGGGAGAAACTGACGCATCATGATTGACCGACTTGCGACGAGCCGAGCCGCCAGGCGAGGCGACCAGGCAGGGCAGCGCCCCTTCTCCAGCCGGCTCCGGCTGGTGGGCTCCAGCGCACTCGTGGCGACGACGTTGTTCGTTGCCGGCTGTGGAGCGCTCCGCGACGACCAGGGCCGCCCCCTCACCACGCTCGACCCCAAGGGCGTCCAGAGCAACCGCATCGACGACTTGGTGACCCCGGTGTTCGCCGTGGCCGGCATCGTATTCGTGCTGGTGCTCGGCGCCGTCGCGATCTTCTCGATCAAGTTCCGCCGCAAGCCCGGCGACGTCGACGGTGTCGACGAGCCCGTGCAGATCCACGGCATTCCCCGCCTCGAGTGGGCGTGGACGATCGCCCCCGCCATCCTCCTCGGAGCCCTCGCCGTCCTCAACGTCCAGACCATCTGGAAGCTCGAGGATCGTGACAAGGACGCCCTCACCGTCGAGGTGTACGGCCAGCAGTGGTGGTGGGAGTACCGCTACGACGTCAACGACGACGGCAAGCCCGACGTCATCACCGCCAACCAGATGGTGATCCCCGCCGGTCGGCAGATCAACCTCGTCATCCGGTCGAACGACGTCATCCACTCGTTCTGGATCCCGTCGCTCAACGGCAAGAAGGACGCGGTTCCCGGTCGCACCCACGTCTGGAGCCTCGAGGCCGACAAGCCGGGTCTGTACCAGGGCACCTGCACCGAGTTCTGTGGTCTGTCCCACGCGTACATGCGGATGGAGGTCAAAGCCGTCTCCGCCGCCGAGTACGAGACGTGGCTCGAGGATCAGCAGAAGCCGGCCGAGGTCCCGACCGACGACACTCCCGATGACACGACCGACGATTCGTTGGTCTTCACGGGCTACACCGAGTTCAAGAACAACTGCGCTCAGTGCCACCAGGTCGATGGCCTCGGCTACGACAAAGAACTCAACGACGGCACCCCCGATCCCGACTACGGCGGTGCGAACCATCCCCTCACCTCGGGCAACGCGCCGAACCTGACGCACCTCATGAGCCGCAACAAGTTCGCCGGCAACCTGTTCGACCTGTACACCGAAGACGGCCAGGTCAACACCAGCAACCTCGGCAACTGGCTGCGCAACCCGAAGAACATGAAGCCGATGGCACCCGACGAGAACCGCGGCATGCCCAACCTGAACCTCACCTCCGACCAGATCGAAGCTCTGGTCGCCTACCTCTCGACGCTCAAGTAGAGGATCGACATGGCAATCGTAGAAGCCCGTACCCCGCTGGCCATCGAGGCCGCTGAGCCCGAGGTGAAGCCGTTCGGCGTCTTCGCCCGACCCACCGGTGCACAGACCGGATGGAAGAGCTGGCTGACGTCAGTCGATCACAAGAAGATCGGCATCATGTACGGCATCGGGTCGATGTTCTTCTTCTTCATCGGCGGCGGTGAGGCCCTGCTGATCCGCCTTCAGCTGGCCCGGCCCAACCAGAAGCTGCTCTCCGCCGAGCTGTACAACCAGGTCTTCACCATGCACGGCGTGACCATGGTGTTCCTCGTCGTGATGCCCATGGCGGCGGCCTTCGCCAACTACCTGCTGCCGTTGCAGATCGGGGCCCGCGACGTTGCGTTCCCCCGGCTCAACGCCTTCAGTTTCTGGTGCTGGCTCTTCGGCTCCCTCTTCTTCAACTCGTCGTGGTTCCTCGGCGGCGGCGCCGATGGCGGCTGGTTCAACTACGCCCCCAACAACGGCGTCCTCTACTCCACGAGCCACGGCATCGACTTCTACGCCGTCGGCCTGCTGATTGCCGGTATCGCGTCGTTGGTGTCGTCGGTCAACCTGATCGTGACCGTGCTCAACCTCAGGGCACCGGGCCTGACCTGGTTCAAGCTGCCCGTGTTCACGTGGATGACGCTGGTCACCCAGTTCCTGCTGCTCTTCGCCCTGCCGGTCATCACCGTGGCGCTGTTCCTGCTCATGTTCGACCGGCTCTTCGGTTCGAACTTCTTCGACGCCGCGAACGGTGGCGACCCGATGCTGTGGCAGCACCTCTTCTGGATCTTCGGACATCCAGAGGTGTACATCATGATCCTGCCGAGCTTCGGCATCGTGTCCGAGATCATCCCGGTGTTCAGCCGCAAGCCGCTCTTCGGCTACCCCTTCATGGTGGTGTCGGGCATCGCGATCGGCTTCATGGGTTGGGGCGTGTGGGCGCACCACATGTTCGCCTCGGGCATGGGCCCGATGTCGGTCATGGCGTTCTCGCTCTCGACGATGTTCATCGCCGTGCCGACGGGCGTGAAGATCCTCAACTGGTTGGCCACCATGTACGGCGGCCGCCTGAAGTTCGCCACGCCGATGCTCTTCTCGGTCGGGCTCGTCTCGATGTTCACCATCGGTGGCCTGTCGGGTGTGACCCACGCGTTCGCCCCCGCCGACACCCAGCAGACCGACACCTACTACATCGTCGCTCACTTCCACTATGTGCTCTTCGGTGGTGCGCTTCTCGGTCTGTTCGCCGGCTTCTACTTCTGGTGGCCGAAGATCTTCGGCTACTTCCTGAACGAGCGGTGGGGCAAGGTCCACTTCTGGGTCACGCTCGTGGGCTTCAACCTCACGTTCGGCCCGATGCACGTCCTCGGCCTGCAGGGCATGAGCCGTCGGTACTTCACCTACTCCGCCGACCAGGGCTTCAGCTTCTGGAACATGGTGGCAACCGTCGGTTCGTTCATCATCGCCGTCGGTCTCCTCATCTTCATGGCGAACGTCTGGAAGAGCCACAAGGCCTTCAAGAAGGAGCCCTACGAGGTGCCAGCCGATCCGTGGGATGCCCGCAGCCTCGAGTGGATGATTCCGTCGCCGGTCCCGGAGTACAACTTCGACGAGATTCCCGAGGTCCACGAACTCGACGAGTTCTGGCACCGGAAGTACGGCCACGACGAGGACGGCCGGCTGGTTCGCATCGCCAAGACCGAGGACATCGTCCAGAAGCCCGGAGCCACGGGCATCCACCTCCCGTCGCCCTCCTACTGGCCGATCATCCTGTCCGCCGGTCTGCCGTTCATCGGGTACGGCGTCATCTTCGACTACTGGTGGGCGGTCCTGGGTGGGCTGATCACCGTCGCCGGCTTCCTGGGCTGGATCCTCGAGCCGTCGACCGACCCCGAGGACCATCACGCCGATCACGGCCACGGCGGCCACGATGCCCATCAGCTCGAGGCGGGCGAGGAGCAGCCGGCGCTGGTCGGTAGCACCGATGCGCCTGCCGCCGAAGCATCCAACGAGGAGACGTCCGGTGACTGACACGCTCGAGAACACGAGCCACGACATCGAGGACCCGAACTTCGACATCGAGTCGGTGGGCCACACCCACCTGCCCACCAACACGGGCGTCTCGAACGAGAAGCTCGGCATGTGGGTCTTCCTCGGCTCCGAATGCCTCATGTTCGGTGGCCTGATCTCCACCTACCTGCTCTACAAGAACCGTCCCGGCGCCATCGAGTCCATCCGGGGTCGCGACATCGTGTCGAGTTCCTTGCGGCCGTCGGATCTGTTCGACATCCCGTTCACCTCGGTGACGTCGTTCGTGCTGTTGGCCTCGTCGCTCACGATGGTGCTGGCGGTGAACGCCGCGGCTCGCAACGACATGCAGCGCATGCGGATCTGGCTCGGGTCGACCGCAGCCCTCGGGTCGCTCTTCATCGGCGGTCAGGTGTACGAGTTCACGACCTTCCACCGCGAGGGCCTGGGCTTCACCACGAACGTCGCCAGCTCGGCGTTCTTCACGCTCACCGGGTTCCATGGTGTGCACGTGACCATCGGCATCTTGATGCTGCTGGTTACCATCGCCATGTCGATCCGAGGTCGAATCCCGCATTCCCGGGCCGAGGCGGTCGAGATCGTCGGCCTGTACTGGCACTTCGTCGATGTGGTGTGGATCCTGATCTTCACCATCGTCTACCTGATCAAGTAATCGAGGACGCATGGCTGCCATCACTGCAACCGACGCCCACGGCGCTCACGACGAGCATCCGTCCGACGTCGTCTATTGGAAGGTCTTCGGTGTCCTCCTGGCGCTGACGGCGCTCGAGGTGTCCACCTACTGGTGGCCCGAGGACTGGCACAAGGTCACTGCGGTGCTCTTGATCATCATGATGGTGATCAAGTTCGCCACCGTTGCCCTCTACTTCATGCACCTCAAGTCCGACGCGGCGATCCTCAAGCGGGTCTTCATCGCCGGCATGGTGCTGGCCGTGGGGGTCTATATCGCAGTGCTCGGAGCGATGGTGTTCTTCAAGGATTCGGGAACGGCGATCCAGGGAGGTACCGGGTTCAACGACCCGCCTCGCGAGAAGCCGCTGCCGCCGCCCGCGACGGACCCGCCGCCGATCATCCGCGACACGGGCCATCACTGAGGGCCTCGGCCACCTTCGCTAGGTACGGTCGCTTCGCTCCCTACTTTCGCTCCGGTACCTCGGCCGGGTAGTCCTTACATCGGCGTCGGCTTTCAGAGCCGGCGCCGATGTCGCGTCTGGGTCCAGGCCAGTATCAGTCCCAACTGAAGCGCCAGGCGGCGAGGAGCGGCATGACCACCGCCCAGGCCGTCAGGACGAGCCACGAGGCGCCGTGGACGTGCTCGCCCTGCTGGAGCGAGCCGATCATGACGTCGGCGAGCGGGGCAGCGGGGAACACCTTGGCAACGGCCTGGAGCGCCTCGGGCATCTTGTCGAACGGGACCACCATGCCACCGGTCACCATCAGGGCGAGGTAGATGCCGTTGCACGCGGCGAGGTTCGTCATCCCGCCCAGCGTGCCGGCCATGAAGAGCGCGAGCCCGCCGAAGGCCGCGGTACCCAGCACGGCGCCGAGGACCGCCGTGGGCCAGCCGCCCGCCGGCGACCACCCGAGCAGGAGGCCCGTCGGGATGAGGATGGCCCATTGCCCGAACTCGATCGTCAACACTGCGGCGAACTTGGCCAGCACCCATCGGGGACGACCGAGCGGGGTCGCACCGAGTCGCTTCAGCACGCCGTAGAAGCGCTCGAACCCGGTGCTGATGCCGAGGCTCACGAGTGCCGACGACATGACCGCCAAGCCGAGCACGGCCGGGGCGAGGAACTCCACCGGGTCGACGTCGTCGCTGTTGAGCACCTTCACCTTCGAGAAGAAGATGAGGAGGCCGAGCGGGATGAACAGATTGACGAGGAGCTGCTCCCCGTTGCGCAGGCTGAGCGCGAGCTCGATCCGGTACTGAGCGATCGTGGCCCTCATGGAGCGTCCGCCGAATGTCCCCGTCGGCGCGCCCTGGCCCCGCCGCGGCCGCCCCGACGGGATTCGGCCGCTGCATCGGGTTCCGCCGTCAGCTTCAGGAAGACCTCTTCGAGTTGCTGGCGCCCGGCCTGGAGGTCGCCGAGGAGGATGTCCTGCCCTGCGAGCCACGTGGTCAGCGAGGCGACGGTCGCCGGCGTCGGGGCCAGCCCCACCCGGTAGCGGCCGGGCTCGAGTTCGGCGACCGGCCCCCGCAACGCGGCCCCGAGGGCGCTGAGGTCGATGCCGGGACGGGCGCGGAAGGCGAACTCCTCGGCGTCACCGCCGGCGAGGAGCTCATCGGGTGTGCTGTCGGCCACGACCCGTCCGTTGTCGATGATCACGATCCGGTCCGCGAGCGCCTCGACCTCGGCCAGGTCGTGGGTGGTCAGCATGACGGTGACCCCCTCGGTGGCGAGGGAGCGGATGAGGTCACGGATGAGCTGGCGGCCCGACACGTCCACCCCCGCCGTCGGCTCGTCGAGGAAGACGACCTCAGGGCGGCCGATGATCGCGAGCGCCAGGCTCAGGCGCTGTTGCTCACCTCCCGACAACGAGCGGAACGGCGTGGTCGCCCGGTGCCCCAGGCCCACGAACTCGAGCAGGCGCTCCGGATCGCGTGGCGTGTCGTAGTAGCTGGCGAACAGCCGCACAGCCTCGATGGGGCGGATGGCGGTGTACGTGCCGCCGCTCTGCAGCATGACGCCCACCCGACGGTTCAGTTCCGTCCGGTCGGTGCGAGGGTCGAGTCCGCACACCCGCACCGACCCCGACGTGGGCCGGCGGTAGCCCTCCAGGCACTCGATGGTCGACGTCTTGCCGGCCCCGTTGGGGCCGAGTACCACCGTGATGTCACCTTCGTGGGCGCCGAAGCTGATGTCGTCCACGGCGACGACGTCGCCGTAGCGGACCTGCAGGCGATCGACCTCGACGATGGGCACCGTGTGACGTTACTTCGTGTGCCCCAGCAGCAATCCAGCCAGGTCGTCGATGGTGGTCACGACGTGGTCGGCCCCCGCGTCGGTCAGCTCGTCGTCGGGTGCGTAGCCCCAGGACACACCGATCGTGAGCAGGCCGAAGTGCCGACCGCCCTCGACGTCGAAGTTGCGGTCGCCGACCATCACCGCGCTCGTGGCCGGCGCACCGATGGCCTCGAGGCCGCCGAGCGCCTCGCCGATCACGTCGATCTTGTTGTGCCCTGGCTGGGTCATCGACGCCGCTGCCACGACGTCGAAGCGACGACGCAGGTCGAAATGCTCGAGCATCCGCTCCGCGACCTCCACGCCCTTGGAGGTCCCGGTCGCCAGCGCGTGGCCCGATGCCCTCAGGCGATCGAGCAGGTCGGGCACGCCCGGGTACACCTCGCACTCGAACTCGCCGTGGTCGCGGTAGTGGCGGCGGTAGATCACCCGGGCATCGTCGAGGCGATCCTCGGGCACGCCGATCCCGGCGAGCATGGCCATGATCGGCGGACCCAGCAGTCCCAGGAGCGCAGCGCGACCCGGGTCCGGCAGACCGAGTTCGTGGAGGGTCGCCTCCATACAACTGACGATGCCGGGCGCGGAGTCCCAGACCGTGCCGTCGAGATCGAAGATGATCGGGCGTGGGACGTCTGGCATCTCGGCGAGGCTAGTGAGCGGCCGGACCCCTACGATGTGGGGCGTGGGACCGATGGGGGGCTGGACGACGTGGCGGACACGCGCCGCGATCGCTGTTGGGGCGAGCGCCGTGCTGCTCGGTGGCGCGAGCTGTACCCAGCGAACGATGGACGAGAGCATCCGCGACATCACGCCCACCACGACCATCGCGCCGGCGCCGACCCAGCCGGGAGCGACCGTGCCGGCCGTGACGGTGGCCGGCAGCGAGTTCGTGGCCCGGGTCGCAGCCGTCGACACCTCCGAGCTGGTGCTGGGTGCTGCGTTCAACCGGCAGTTCCTCACGTTGCAGTTCCTGGCCGTCGGGCTCGACGCGACCGAGTCGAAGTGCGCCGCCGACTCCATCACGGCCGCATCGGGCGACGAGTTCGCCTCCCGCCCGGTCAGCCAGGTCATGTCCGGCGCGGGCATTACTCCCGACGTGCTCCTTCCCTGTGTGTCCACCGATCGGATGGTGGCGCTCTCGAAGGCCGGCGCCGGCGCCGACCTCAAACGCATCCCGCCCGACGTGTTGCGGTCGACCCTCACCGAGTTGGCGTCGGCCGGCTACGAGACGGTGGGCCTCACCCCCGTCGAGTCGACGTGCCTCGCCGAGCGGGTCGTCGGTACCTACACCGACGCCGATCTGGCCGAGGTGATGACGACGCTCAGCCTGCCGGCTGATCGAGCGGTCACCGCCCTTCCGACCTGTGTGACCGGCGAACGGGCGAACGAACTCGGAGCTTGAGGGTCTCGGCCACTACCGTTGCTGGCCATGTTGGACATCCGTCTCTTCCGCAACGAGCTCGACCAGGTCAGGGCAGGTCTCGCCCGTCGCGGCGAGAGCATGGACTCGATCGACGACGTCATCCGTCTCGACACCGAGGTACGCGAGGTCAACACCTCGCGTGACGATCTGCGGTCACGAATCCGGGCCATCTCCGGCGAGGTCGGCCAGCTCATGCGGGACGGGCTCAAGGAGGAGGCCGGCGAGCTGCAGGCCGAGAGCCGGTCGCTCGGCGAGCGGGAGAAGGAGCTCGACGCCCACTCGGCCACGGTGGCGGCCGAGCTCCGCGATCTGCTGCTGCGCCTGCCGAACCTCCCCGCCGACGATGCTCCCGACGGCCTCGGCGAGACCGACAACGTCGTCACCCGCATCGAGCACTTCGACCCCGACTCCTACCAGGACCACCAGCGTGTGGCGCACTGGGACACGGGCGAGGCGCTCGGCATCCTCGACGTCGAGCGCGGCGTGAAGATGTCGGGCTCGATGTTCGTCATGTACCGCGGTTCGGGGGCGACGCTCGTTCGGGCCCTCTGCCAGCTGGCGCTCGACCGCAACGCCGACCTCTACGAAGAGGTCCGTCCCCCGACGCTCGTGCGGACCGACACCATGGTGTCCACCGGCCACCTGCCGAAGTTCGCCGAAGACGCGTACCACCTCGAACGCGACGACCTGTACGCCATCCCGACGGCCGAGGTGCCACTGACGTCGCTGGCCCGCGACGAGATCCTCGACGAGGCCGTGCTCCCGATGCGCCTCATGGCCCACACCTCGTGCTACCGGCGCGAGGCGGGCTCGGCGGGCAAGGACACCCGCGGCCTGCTGCGCGTGCACGAGTTCGACAAGGTCGAGCTCCTGGCGTACGCGACCGCCGACCAGGCGGCCGGCATCCACGCCGAGATCCTCGCCCGGGCCGAGGCGCTGCTCACCGACCTCGGCCTCGCCTACCGGGTGCTCGACCTGTGCGCCGGCGACCTCGGCAACTCCTCGCGTCGCACGTTCGACCTCGAGGTCTACGCCCCCGGTGTCGACCGCTGGCTGGAGGTGTCGTCGGTGTCGTGGTTCGGCGACTACCAGGCTCGGCGGGCCAACATCCGGTACCGCTCCGCCGGTGGCAAGGGCACCGAGGTGTGCCACACGCTCAACGGATCGGCGCTCGCCGTTCCCCGGGTGTGGGCAGGCATCGTCGAGACACACCGACAGCCTGACGGCCGCGTGCTGATCCCCGAGGTGCTCCGTCCCTACATGCGTGGCCTCACGCACCTCGGCTGACATGTCCGGCGTCGACCCGGAGTTCACCCAGCCCTCCTTCGAGGGCGAGCGCAACAACTACGACGTCGGTGGTCTCGACGAGGCCGCTGCCGCCGCCGACCCGTTCGTCCAACTGCGGCGCTGGCTCGACGAGGCGGCCGAAGCGCAGGTTCGCGAGCCCACGGCGATGACGGTGTCCTCGCTGGGCATCGACGAGCGCGTCCATTCGCGCACCGTCCTGCTCCGGCAGCTGACGTCGTCGGGGCTCGTCTTCTTCACCAATCGCGACAGCCACAAGGGCGAGCAGCTGGCCGCGCACGCCCTGTGTGCGGCGCAACTGCTCTGGCTCGACCTGCACCGACAGGTGCGCGTCGAGGGGGTCGCCCGGCTGCTCGATGACCGGGTGGCCGACGACTACTTCGCCGGCCGGCCCCGCGGGAGCCAGATCGGGGCCTGGGCATCGCCGCAGTCACAGGTGCTGCGCAGCCGGGAGGAACTCGAGGCGAGAGTCGAAGCGGCCGAGCGGCAGTTCGCCGACGTGGACATCGTCCCGCGGCCACCCAACTGGGGCGGCTACTGCATCGAACCCGACTACTTCGAGTTCTGGCAGGGCCGACCGAGCCGGTTGCACGACCGGCTGCGCTACGTGGTCGGGCCCGACGGCCACTGGAAACGCGACCGGCTCGCCCCGTAGATCAGCCCGTTCAGAGCACGGGGCGGCGTTCGCCGTCGCTGCCGCACACCCACGCGTCTCGGGGCCAGATCCAGTCGGCGCCGCCGTGGCCGTGGATCTGGACGCCGCAGAACACGGCGACATCGTGATGCTCCCAGATCCGCGCTTCGTCGAGGGCTTTCCACAAGTCGACCTCGACGGCTTCCAGCGTGGCGATCGTCAGGTCGACGAGCGACACCGGCGGATCGGCCGGGTCGACGAGCCGAAGGGCCAGCCGGGTCGCCTCGTAGTCGTCGAGGTCGATCTCGGTCGGCAACGTGCCTTCGGCGCTGCGCTGGTGGATCGCCGCCAACGCTCCGCACGTGTTCGTCGCGACCGACTGGCCGGGGCGGAGTGTGACGCCGACGGAGCCGTCGTCCTCGATGCCGATGTGGGGAAAGCCCAGCACGAGCACCAGGCCCCGGCCCGCGTCATCGGGGATGTGGCTGAACGCCGCACCCCAGCCCGTCCGGCCGAGGGCAGGGACGCCTCCGAGACCGGCGAGTGTGAATGCCGGACCCCAGATCGCCTGGATACGGGCGAAGAAGTCGGTCGTGAGCTCGTCGCGGCAGATGCTGATGAGGGGGAGCGTGTTGCCCACCTTGAAGCCCAGCTCCTCGGTCGAGGTCCAGACCTGGTTGAGGAACACCCCGCTCGGGACGGCGCCCGGGAAGTGTCGTTCGAGGGTGTCGTCGAAGCCGCTCATGGGCGCCAAGTCTCGCTAGTCGCCCCGTCCGGTGCCAACCCTGGAGCGACGAAGGACCACGGTGATGGTGGTCGCCGCGACCAGGATGATCGCCACGGCGATACCGACGCGTTCCTCGCCGACGTCGGTGATCCAGCGCACCAGACCGTCACGCCATCCCGCGATCGTCTCGGCAAACGCGTTGTCGGCCGACCCGCCCGTCAGGATCCGCGCCTCGTACCAGCCGTAGTAGGTCGCGACCAGTCCGCTGACGATCAGGAGCACACCGCTGATCCGACCCATGTGGGGGAGCAGGCGTCGGAGCCGCGTGACCACACCGTGGTGGGCGAAGCTCACCGCCAGGGTGAGCACGGTGATGATCGCCCCCATGCCGAGGCCGTAGATGACGAGCGTGCCGAGACCGGTGAGGAAGTCGTGACGTCGGAACGTGGTGGTCACGGTGCCGATGAACGGGCCGATCGTGCAGCTGAGCGATGCCACGCCGTAGGACACCCCGAACACGAACGCGGACCACGCCGACTGCGATCCCGATGTCGTCGCCAGTTTCGGAACGCGGATCATCGGCACGTAGCCGGCCACCATGGCGATGCCGAGGAACACCAGCGCGATGCCCAGGACGACGATCACCCAGGGCAGGCGCTGGCCGACCACTTCGGACACGCCGCTCCAGACGGCGCCGATGAGGCCGAACACCAGGACGACACCTGCGGTCATCGCGCCGCTGACGGCGAGCGAGCGGCCGAGCTCCCCACCCCGGGGTGGTGCAGCGGCGTCGCCGCTGCTCTCGAGCCCGAGGTAGTAGGCGAGGTAGGCCGGCAACAGCGCGAACCCGCAGGGATTGACGGCTGCCACCATCCCGGCGGAGAAGGCCAACAGCAGGGTCGCCGTGCTCACCGTCGCACCGATTCGTCGTTCACGACGCAGCGTCGATGAGGTCGCGAAGTACCTCGTCGTCGGTGATCGTCTCGTTGTGCAACGCGGACACGGTGCCGTTGGCCGTCAGCACGACGGTGTGCGGCAACTGCACCCCACCGAAGGTCGTGAGCACCTCGTTGGTGGGGTCGACGGTCTGGGGGTACGTCACCCCGGTCCGTGTGATCATGTCGCGGCCGAGGTCGGGTGATTCGAACACGTCGACGCCGACGAAGTTCACGTCGCCACCCAGCTCGGCGTAGGCCCGCTCGATCAACGGCATCTCCTTGATGCACGGCACGCAGCTCGACGCCCAGAAGTTGATGACGGTCGGCTTGCCACGCAGCGACGACAGGGCGACGTCGGCACCGTCGAACCCCTTCAGGGTGACGTCCGGAGCGATCTTGCCGACCTCGGCTGTCGGCCCACCGTCGGAGGGGGCGCGGGCATCGCTGTTCACGAGGTCGTCGACGCCGATCGCGCTGTTGTCGTCCAACGCGGGGCGGAGCACAACGAGCCAGGAGACGAAGAGTGCGAGCGCTGCTGCGAGAAGGATCGCCCCGATGAACTTGTGCGGAGATCGGGCTCTCGGCGGCGCGTTCTCGGGCTCGGTGCTCACGCGCCAACGGTAGCTGTCGGGCCCGACCGGAGGCGATCGCGGACCCGGCTCCCGACGCGGCACGGACCCCGGCCCGTCGGCCGAGGTCCGTGCCGCTGTGTCCCGGATCGGGAGCTCGCTGTTGATCACGCTCGAGGGTTCGTCACGTGATCTCGCATCGCCGTGCCAGACCGATCCACCCGTCGGTCAGGCGGGCTGGAGATGGCGGAGGTGCTCCGGGAAGGGGATCACCGGGAGCTGGTCCTCCGGGCGGGGGTGCTTGGGCGGACGCCCCCGACGACGCTTGGTCATGACGATCTTGCCCGAGACGAACAGCTGACCACCCCAGACACCCCACTGCTCGCCACGAGCGAGGGCGGTGTCGAGGCACTCCACGATGACGGGGCAGGTGGAGCAGATGCGCTTGGCATCGGCGATGTCGGTGATCTCGTCGGAGAAGAAGAGGCGAGCGGTTTCAGTGCCACCGTCGGCGCACGCGGCGTCGCGTTCCCAGGCGGTGTCGGGCTCGAGTTGGATGGTCTGGGCAGCAGTCATGTCAGTCGTTCTTTCGTGATCCGGGCGTGGCCCGGGTGGTGATCAGGTTCTGTGTCGGTCGCGGCGGTGGGGCGTGCGGTGCGCTCGGGTCGTGAGCGATTGACGGGTTCGGTGATTGATGTTCATCGGTTCCTTCTTGTTGGAGGCCGCTCCGGGATGGGGCGGTGGTTGGGTGGGACAGGTGGCGTTCCCGATCACTGGCCGGGAACGACGAAGGGCCGCCGGTTTCCCGGCGGCCCTTCGGAGATCTGCTTCGTTTCGGTGAGTCGAAACTCTACGAAGATCCTCCTGGGCCGCTGTGCGGGGTCGGGTTGATCGCGGCGTGCTCGTACTTGGTCGCCGCATCGAACCACTTGCCGGTCGAGATGGACGCGAGGCACCGCTGCATGGACGCGCGCAGCGAGGTGGCGGTGAGCACTACCTCGTTGGAGATCAAGATCTCGTTGCGCATGGGACTGGTTGCCTTCGGTCGGGACTCGTCGGACCGGCTGGTCGAGAGGAGTTGGTCTTCGATTCGATTCAGTATGCCGCCGGCGGACCGGCGTGCGGTGTCAATGACACATCCATTTCGCGGGGCCGTCAAATGATTAAACGGAGGATCGACTCAGCGCTCGATGGCGTAGTGGAGTTGGCCGTCGACGGTGCGTGACGTCGCCCGGCCGGCGAGACGGAGATGTTCGAGGTGGGCGAACGTCTCGGATTCGGCCATCGCGCCCCATGACCGCTCCTTGAAGAGGTGGTGGGAGAACTCGATGACGCTGGCGTCGCCGATGTCGGCGCCGATCCGGGCGAGGTCGTCGAGACGCTCGACGTGGTGCCGTTCGATGGCGTCGACCCGACCCACGAGGTCGGTGAAGGGGTGCCCGTGAGCGGGCAACACGAGCTGCACCCCGTCGAGCGCCGCGACCTTGTGGAGCGCGGCGAAGAAGTCCGCGAGCGAATCGCGCGAGTGGGTCATCCCGGAGATGTGCGGGGTGATGGTCGGCAGCACGTGGTCACCGGAGAGCAGGATGCCGTCCGCCGGATCGAACAGGCACACGTGGTCGCCGGTGTGACCCGGGGTGTGCACGGCCTGCCACTCGCGACCTCCGAGCACGATCACCTCGTGGTCGGCGACTCGGACGTTGGGCTCGTTGTCGACGAACCCGCGCTTGCCGTCGTCGTCCCAGGCGCGCATCCACGTGATCTCGTCGCTCGTCGGGAACGGGACCGTGCCGCCCCAGGGAGAGCGGCGAGTGGGGAGCTCGGGGATCGGACCGTCCCCCAGCAACGCGTCGGCGAACCGGGCCGGGTCGAACCCGTCGTTGCTGCGGCGCCCCTCGAGCTCGACGTCGTGGTTGTGGTCGTCGTCACGGTTGAACAGGGTGGTGAAGTGTTCGTGGGCCACGATGTCGGCCTGATTGGTGATGCGCAGTCGGCCGGCGCCACCGAAGTGGTCGGGGTGGCTGTGCGTCACGAAGACCGTGTGGATGCGGCGGACCGGTGCACCGATCTGCGCCATCCGGTCGGCGAGCGCCTGTGCGGTGCCGGGGTCGGGGAACCCGGGATCGACGACCGTGAACCCCTCCGAGTCCTCGAGGGCGAAGCAGTTGACGTGGCCCAGCCCCGGCAGGTTGATCGGCAACTGCAGGCGGTAGATGCCCGGAGCGACCTCGGTGACGTCCTCCGATGCGGGCAGCTTCTCCTGCCGTTCGATCGGCGCCGACTCGGTGGTCCTTCGCGTCGAGCTCACGCCGACGGCGTTCCCGGAGCGTCGGTGGCCCGGAACAGCGTCGACCGCCAGTACGCCAGCTCGGCGACGCTCTCGCGGATGTCGTCCATGGCGCGGTGTGACGTTGCCTTGCGCGGTGCCGCCGCCAACGCCTCGGGATACCAGCGGCGGCCGAGCTCCTTCAGCGTCGACACGTCGATGGATCGGTAGTGCAGCCACTCCTCGATCTCGGGCAGATACGCGGCGAGGAAGCGGCGATCCATGCCGATCGAGTTGCCACAGAGCGGAACGGTGCCGGCGGTTCCGACGTGCTGCTTGATGAACGCGAGCGTCTGGGCGCCGGCCTCCTCGAGCGTGATGGTCGACGCGGCGATCTGGTCGAGCAGGCCCGAGCTGGTGTGCATGTCGACGACGACCTTGTCCATGTTGGCCAGGGCCTCCGGCGGTTGATGGACGACCAGGTCCGGACCCTCAGCGACGATGTTGAGGTCGTCGTCGGTGACCAGGGTCGCGATCTCGACGATGACGTCGGTCCGCGAGTCGAGGCCGGTCATCTCGAGATCCATCCACACCAACATCCGGTTGAGCGTACCGGCGTCGGGCCACGGTAGGTTTCGCCCCCGTGGAGATACCGATCCGACGCACCGATCCGACCGACCAGACCCTCGAGCTCCCACGGGTGGCGAAGCCCGGTGACGCCGGCGTCGACCTCCGCTCCTCGATCGACGTCACCATCCCGCCCGGCGGCCACCGCGCCCTCGTGCCCACCGGCATCGCGGTCGCGATTCCGGCGGGTTACGCCGGCTTCGTGCAGCCCCGCAGCGGCCTGGCGCTCAAGCACGGCGTCACCTGTCTCAACACGCCCGGTCTCATCGACAGCGGCTACCGGGGTGAGCTGAAGGTGCTCCTGATCAACACCGACCCCACCGACGCGTTCGAGATCACCCGCGGCGAGCGCATCGCGCAGCTCGTCATCCAAGCGGTCGTCGAGCCGGTGTTCGTCGAGGTCGATGAACTCGACGCCTCCGAGCGCGGCGAGGGCGGGTTCGGCCACACCGGTCGGTAGCGGGGGTCGGGCTCAGACGTCCGAACTCAGGGGCACGTGGAGTGACGGCAGCAGGCGGTCACCGTCGGGCTCGAGCACGTACCGGGCGAGACGCTGACCGCTCGGGGTGATGACGATCGCCTCCGGAGGGGTGTCCTTGCCGGCCATCGCCCAGCCGACGAGTCGGACCTGCGGGTCGCCGCCGTCGGCGGTCGCGGTGCCATCCCACTCGATCGCCGTGATGACGCCGTCGGTGACGCCGCTTCCGGAGTTCACGTACCGATCCCAGCGTTGGCCCGTCCGGGAGACCGGCGCCGACACCGGGAAGTGGGTGTGGCCGAGGATCAACCAGAGGTCGTCGAGGCCGGCCGTGCGGACGGCCTCGCACAGCAGCTCCTCGTCGAGGGAGTCGTAGGACGAGTTGGCGCCGAACGTCGGGTTCACGGCGATGAGCCGATCGGGGATCTCGCCCGCGAGCATCTGTTCCTCGGCCCCGGCCGGGGGCAGCCCTTCGGGGGTCTCGAGACGGGGCACGTCGATGAGCGTGTTCGCGATCCAGGCAGACAGCTTCCCGAGGTTGTCGCGCCCGGGGGCGTTCCAGCCGTCGGTGTGGTGGCCGTGGCAGATCACGGCGAGCAGCTGCCCAGTTGGGGTGCGCAGGGCGAAGTAGTCGGCGAGCGGAAAGGTGCCCAGGTGCTCGCGTAGACGGTCGGCGACCATCGGCCGGTTGTTCGGGTTGTCGTGGTTGCCGACCGTGCGGAAGTAGCGGCCGCCGTGAACGAAGTGGTCGCGGATCCGTCGGTAGATGCCAGAGTTGTTGCCCACGATCTGATCGAGGTGGGTCTTGTACGTCTCGGTGAGGAGCGCAGTGTGGCTGTACCGGGCCATCGCCGCGCCGAGCATGCGGAGCAGGTCGTAGACGGCACCGTACGTCGAGCCGCCGACGATCCAGTAGTCCTCGATGTCGCCGTTCTCGCACAGACTCCAGTCGTCGTCGGCGTAGTAGTCGAGGATCAGCTCGTAGAGGTGTTTGGTGCGTTGCCGGGCGGGCCAGTCGAGGCGACCGGGGACACACCGGTGGAGGTCGGAGAAGACGGCGAGACGAACGTCGGCAGGGATGTCGAGCACGCGGTTGGACGGTGGCGCGGGGGTGCGACCGGCGGCGATGGCGCGCATCTGCTGGGGGAACTCCGCCGTGAGCCGTTGCGCCCGCCGGTTGTTGGTGGCGGCCCGCACCATGATCGCCGGGGCCCAGATCGGCGTCAGGATGCCCACGATGCCGAGCTTGATCGTGGCCCAGACACTGGCGATCCAGCCCACGTGACGGGGGTCGAGCGCTGCCTCGTGACGGTCGGGGTCGCGGGCCAACGCCCAGCGCGTCGCTCCGGAGACGATCCGGCTGGCGCGGTAGCGGCTGCGGGCGGACACGGCCGCTAGTTTCTCACCTCTGGGTGCGGGGGACGACCACCGGGCGTTCGCCGGTCCGCCCGGGACAGGAGTCGACGATGACGGTCAACGAGCGAGCGCCCGAGGGCGAGCGGACCCTGGAAGCGGTGCGTGAGCGCCTGTCGATGCCGCTCGACGAGGCGATGATGACCCAACGGGCGGTCCGTCGCGTGCTGCCCGATCCCGTCGACGACGACCTGGTGGTGCACCTCATCGAGCTCGCGCTGCGTGCCCCGACCGGCTCGAACGGTCAGAACTGGGAGTTCGTCGTGGTGAAGGACGCGGCGACGAAGGCGAAGTTCGCCAAGCGGTACCGGCAGTCGTGGTCGATCTACGGGGGGATCGGTCGTCGCGTCAGCAAGGGCAACCCGTCGATGCTCAAGGTGCTCGACGCGGTGCAGTGGCAGGTCGATCACTTCGAGGAAATCCCGGTGCTCGTCGTGCCGTGTCTCAAGGGCAACCACGCGCCCTTCGTCCCGATGCCGCCGTTCGCTCCGTCGTCGTACTACGGCTCCATCTACCCGTCGGTGCAGAACCTGCTGCTCGCGGCCCGTTCGGTCGGGCTGGGGGCCTCGCTCATCACGCTGCCCCTGTGGTCGTCCACGTCGGCGCGGAAGATACTCGGGCTGCCGATCTCGGTGATGCCCGCGTGCATCGTGCCGCTCGGCTGGCCGCAAGGCCGTTACGGCCCCACCACCCGTCGCCCGGTCGGCGACGTCACCCACCTCGACCGGTTCGGCAACCAGCCGTGGAAGGGCTCGGCGTCGACATGACGGAGGTGACCGACTCGCTCGTGGCCACCGTCGCGGCTCGCGCCGACGAGATCGAGACCGCCGGTCGTCTGCCCGCCGACCTGGCCCGCACGTTCGCCGAGGCGGGCCTGTTCCGACAGTTGGTACCGGCTTCCCTCGGTGGCGGCGAGTCGCACCCCCGGGCACTCGTCGAGTCGATCGAGCGAGTGTCGGCGGCCGATGGGTCGGCCGGTTGGTGCGTGATGATCGCGTCCACGACCGCAGCGATGTCGGGGTGGCTCCCGGCGGCCGACGCCGCCGAGGTGTTCGGCGACCCGCTCGGAGTGTGGGGCGGGGCGTACGCGCCGCTCGGCCGGGCGACCCGCGAGGGCGACCAGTGGCGACTGAGCGGCACCTGGCCGTGGGGGAGCGGCTCGCAGAACTGCACGTGGATGGCGGGCGGCGCCGTGTGCGACGACGGGGTGTTCCGCTTGTTGTACGTGCCGATTGCCGACGTCACGATCATCGAGAACTGGGATGTCGTCGGCCTGCGCGGCACGGGCAGTCACGACTGGTCGGTCACCGACGCGCTCGTTCCGGTCGGGCGGTCGGTCGATCTCCTGGGCGGGTCGCCCGTGGAACCTGGCCCGCTGTACCAGTTCCCGCTGTTCGGTCTGTTGGCGCTCGGCATCGCCTCGGTGTCGCTCGGCCTGGGGGCCGCAGCGCTCGATGCCCTCGCCGAGCTGGCCGGGGCGAAGACCCCGTCCCTGCAACGACGCAAGCTCGCCGAGCGCGGCACCGTTCAGGCCGAGGTGGCCCGCTCGACGGCCCAGCTGCGGTCGGCGCGGGCGTATGTGCTCGAGGCGATCGACGAGGCGTGGACCTCCGCGGTCGACGGTCACCCGCCGACCATCGATCAGCGGGCCAACCTGCGGCTGGCGGCGACCCACGCGGCGCACACCGCTGTCGAGGTGGTGCGATCGGCCTTCACGCTCGCGGGTGGCACGGCGGTTCGAAACGACTCGGCGCTCGCTCGCATCCTCCGCGACGCCAACGTCGTCACGCAGCACCTGATGGTGTCGCCGGTGACCTACGAACCGGTCGGACGCGTGCTGCTCGGGCTGCCGGTGGAGCTGCTCGACCTCTGATCCCCGTTGAGCTTGGAGGGTGGACCACTCCGCCGTTCCGCCGGGCGGGTTCAGCTCGCGGTGTCGAGGATGACGCGCTTCTGCCAGATCTTTCCTGACAGGAGACCGACGAGCTCTTGGATCTCGCGAATTGCGCCCAGCACCACGGCGTCGCTGTTGTCGAACGCGTAGGACGCGGCGAGCTTGCTCGTGAGCGCCAGCATCTCGCTGCAGTACTCGAGATACCGGCCGAGCAGCACCCGGTCGTCGATCCGGTCCGGGGAGTGGCTGGTCGGCTGGAGGTCGCTGATGACGAACTCCGGGTCCTTCGTGAGCTGGTGCATGTCGATGACGTGGGCGAAGCTCCGCAGATCGTGCAACCCGGCCAGCGCCGTCCTTCGTTTCAGGCGGCCCTCGATACCGAAGAGGAACGCTGCGCCGAGGCCGAGGAACACCACGTCCTGGATCAAGCTCTCGACGAAACCGACGAAGTCGTTGACCCCGCCGACGCGGGCACCCGAGTCCACCTGCGTCGCCGCCACGACGATGGCGGTGAGCACCAACGCCGCGGCGAACGCGATGCCGGCGCGAAGGGCTCGGCGGGGGCGCCGGAGGTCGCCGACACGGGCCCGTGTTTCCTCCGCGATCGTTACCAGTTCATTCGCGAGACGGCTGATGCCACGGTCGGGGAACCGTTCCTGCACTCGCAGGTACAGGCGCTCGGCGGTGGCGGACACGGCTTCGGGGTCGAGCCGTCTCGGGTTGGTCATGGGGTCGGGGGCTCCCGCCGCTCGCCCCACGTGTTCCAGTGGGTGACCTTCTCGACGGGGCGCCGCCGGGCACGTCCGAACAATCCGACCGGGTGGCCGACCGGGATCAGGGCGACGACCTGGAAACGATCCGGCACGCCCAGCACGGCGCGCACCTCGTCGTGGCGAATGCGGAAGACCGTCGTGAGCGCCGTGCCGAGACCGAGGGCGCGGGCCGCGAGCATCAGGTTCTGCAGCGCCGGATACACCGACGCGTACGGGGTGCCCACGTCCATCACCCCGTCCTCGTCGACGACGTCCATCGAGATGTCGGCCATCGCCGCGCCGATGATCGCCGGCGCCTCGCCGAAGTGGTCCGCCAGGTGTCGGGACGCCGCGATGGTCCGCTGCCACGACGGTTCGTCCTCGGGACGCCGAGGAGGGCTCATCGCGAGCATCGCCGCTTCGTACCGGTAGTAGGAGCTGCGATAGAGCTCGCCGAGCTTGGCCTTCGGCTCGTCGTCGGTCACGACCACGAACTGCCACGGCTGGATGTTGCCGCCCGACGGGCCCTGCTGGGCGGCGCGCAGGATCGTCCAGAGGTCGTCGTCGGAGACGGGTTCGTCGGTGTATCGACGGAGGGCCCGGGTGGTCATGATCCCGTCGAGCAGGTCGATCGGGGGTGGGTCGAGGTCGGTCATCGCGCTCCTTCGTCAGTGGCCCGTGAAGTGGGGCGGCCGGCGTTCGACCGCGGCCGCGACCGCCTCGGCGTGGTCGTCGCTCAGGAACGTGGACAGCTCGAGCGCCGACGCGTAGTCGAACAGCGTTTCCATACGCTCACGGATGCCCTTGTTGACGGCAGCCTTCGTGTAGCGGACGGCCAACGGCGGGTTCGCCGCGATCTGCCGGGCGAGGTCGAGCGCCGTCGCCGCGAGCTCGCCGACAGGCACGACGTGGTTCACGAGACCGAGCCGGGCCGCGTCCTCGGCGAGGAGCGGCTTGCCCGTCAGGAGGTACTCCTTCGCGAGCGCCGGGCCGAGGACGAGGGGCCAGATGACCGCCCCACCGTCGCCGGCGACCAGGCCGACCTTCACGTGGGGGTCGGCGATGCGGACCCCGTCCGCGGCGACGATGACATCGCAGAGCAGCGCGATCGACGCGCCGAGACCGATCGCCGGTCCGCCGATCGCCGCGATGATCGGCACCTCGATATCGAGGAGGTCCCAGATCATCGTCTTGGCGCCGACGCGGAGGGCTGCGAGTCGCTCCGGCGTGCGGAGTGTGGGAAACCAGTCGAAGTCGCCGCCGGCGCTGAACGCGCCGCCGGATCCGGTCAGCACGATGGCGCGCAGTTCGCGTTCGCTGCGCAGCGCCCCGAACACGCGGGTGAGATCGTGGTGGAGCGCTTCGTCGACCGCGTTCACGGCGGAATCGGGTCGGTCGATCGTGATGCGGAGGATCGTGTCGTCGTCCAACAGCTCGAAGTGCAGGGTCGAGTAGCCGGCGGTGTCGATCATGTGGGGGAGCCGATCATCAGCGTGCCTCGTCGCGGGGAAGGCCGAGCACGCGCTCGGCGAGGATGTTGCGCTGCACCTGCGTGGTGCCGCCTCCGACGGTCAGCGCCCGGGCGAACAGCTGCGCCCAGGGCCACTGCTCGTGCTCGCCGCCGCCGAACGGTCCGGAGCGGCCCTCGCCGGTGAGCATGCCCTGCGCGCCGCACAGGTCGGCGGCGAGATCGGTGAGCTTCTGCCCGTGCTCGTCGGCCATGAGCTTCTTGAGAGACGCCTCCGGACCCGGCTCGGTGCCGGCCAGGGTTTGGCTGAGGATCTTCCGGTCGTGCAGTTGGAGGAGGAACGCCTCGGTGTACATCGCGGCGGCGCGCTGGCGGAGGTGCGGGTCGTCGATCCCGCCGGTCGACGCGACGGCGTCGAAGAAGTCGTCGCTCGTCGGCCCCATGCCCCAGCAGACGCCGCCGTGGGACAGCGAGACGCGCTCGTTGCCGAGCGTGACCCGGGCGAGCCGCCATCCGTCGCCCGGAGCGCCGACGAGGTTGGCGGCGGGGACGCGGGCGCCGTCGAAGAACACCTCGTTGAAGTGGTGGCCCCCCGACATCTCCCGGATCGGGCGGATGTCGATACCGGGCTGGTCCATCGGACAGATGAAATAGGAGATGCCCTTGTGCTTCGGCGCGGTGGGGTCGGTGCGGGCGAGCAGGATGCCGAACTCCGATTTCTCGGCCCAGGTCGACCAGACCTTCTGGCCGTTGACGATCCACTCGTCGCCGTCGAGCACGGCGCGGGTCGTGAGCGAGGAGAGGTCACTCCCGGCCTCGGGTTCGCTGAACAGCTGGCACCAGAACTCGTCGCACGTGAGCATCGGGCGGAGGTACCGCTGCTTCTGCTCCTCGGTGCCGGCGAACAACAAGGTGGGACCGGCCCAGCCGATGCCGATCTGGTTGTCGACGGGACCGATGCCGGCGCGGTCGAGTTCCTCGTTGATGATCAGTTGGTGTTCGGCGTCCGCATCGAGGCCCCAGGGCCGGGGCCAGTGCGGTGCGGAGTAGCCGGCGTCGGCGAGTTCGACGGGCGTGGGATCGGGATGGGCGCTCACCCACGCTCGCACGGCCAGGCGGCGCGGGTCGTCGTCGACGGGCAGCTCGAAGTCCACGGCCGAACCCTACGGCACCCCGTTGGGAGGGAGTCGGCCGAACTGCTGCCACACTGTCAGGCGCATGGAGACGACGGTGGTGGACCGACTGGGAGCGCACGCGTCGGCGTGGGACGCCCTTGTCGACTCGATGCCGTTGCCGTCGCCGTTCCTCCGCTCGTGGTGGTTGGCTGAGGTCGCGACCGGTGACCCTCGGATCGTTCTGGTGTTCGACGATGACGACCTCGTCGGCGGTCTCGCGCTGCAGCGCTCGACGAAGGCGGGTGTGGAGGTGCTGCAGTTCCTGGGTACCGGTCCACTCGAACCCGATCACCTCGATCTCGTCGCCGCGCCGGCCCGCGTGGCCGATGTCGTGGCCGCGATCCGTGCGTGGCTGGCGGCGGGTGACCGACTGGTCGACCTGGTCGGGGCTCGCCCGGCAGCGTGGGTACTCGACGCGGTGCCGGGCCGAGGTGAGGTGACCGATCTCGAAGTGGCGCCCTACGTGGCCCTTCCCGATGATCGGGCGGACTACCTCGCCACTCGCCAGGGACGGATGCGCAGCACGATCACGCGGACGGCGAAGCGCCTGGCAAAGGCCGGCGTCACGTTCCGTGTCGTGGGTGGCCCCGACACCGAGCCGGCCGACGTCGACCGGTCCCTCAGCGCGCTCCACGAGCTGCACGACGGCCGGTGGGGTGACGAATCCGGGTTCCTGGCGAGCTGGGATTCCTTCGCCGCCGCGGCGCGCTCGGGGGCAGCCGCGGGCGAGGTCCGGTTCCACGAGCTGGTGTCGGCGGACGGTGAGATCGTGGCGATCGAGACCGACTTCGTCGTCGGGGGACGCATGAGCTTCTACCAAGCGGGCCGGCTGACCGAGCACGAGCTCCGGGGTTCGGGGTCGGTGCTCCGCTACGACGTGATCGGCGCTGCGATCGAGGCCGGTTGCACCGAGTTCGACCTGCTGCGCGGTGGCGAGGACTACAAGACCGACTGGGCCGATCAGCGCCGCGGGCTCATCCGCATCCGCCGTGGCACCGGGCCACGGTCCCAGGCGCTCGTCGCCGTCGCCCGCCTGAACGCCTTCGTCCAGCATCGCCGTTCGCTCAGGGTCGCCACGGAGGTGCCGACAGGGGACACATGACGTCGCCGCTGTGGTTGTCACACCACCACGAGCATCAGGCCGACCGGTGCATCCGTGTCGGTGACGCTCACGTGTGCCGCCGTTGCGCCGTTCTCTATCCGGGCATGCTCGTCGTGGCGGCGATCCAACTCGCCGGATGGATCCCCGCGGACCTCGGGATCGTCCTCATGTGGGTGATGCCGCTCGGAGTCGTCGGCGAGTGGATCGCCGAGCATCTGGCCGGCGTGGCGTATTCAGCGGGTCGGCAGATCGTGACCACCGCGTTGGCGTCGGTCTCGTTCGGGGTCGCGCTCGGACGGCACGTCCGGCATCCGTTCGAGGCGGCAGCGACGGCGCCGGCGGTGACGTTCACCGTCGTGTGCCTCGTCGTGTGGTTCATCGGCGCCCGGCGGCACGACCCGGCATCGACCGAGTGGGAGGCCGAGTTCGAGTCGGCCGAGGAACAACGCCTCGACGCGCTCCTGGCGCTCCTCGAGGACAACGGCCTCGAGGCCGGCCGGCCCGATCAGCCGGCGTCGCAGACGAAGTCGATGAGTTCTTCGACTGCTCCCACCAACGACGGGTTGAGGTCCTTGTAGCTCGTCACCTCGCCGAGGAGCATCTTCCAGAACTGCCACGACTCGGCGATGCCGACGGCGGCGCAGATGCCGTCCTTCCACGGCAGCCCCTTGGGGATGTCGGGCCAGGCGTCGAGCCCGATGAGCTTGGGATTCACCGCGGCCCAGATGTCGATGAAGACGTGGCCGCGGATCAACACGTCGGGGTGGTCGATCCTCGCCGCGATGCGTGATTCCTTGGTGTCGGCGACGAGGTGGTCGAGCAGCACCCCGAGACGACGGTTGGGTCGGGGGCCGAAGGCGGCAACCACCTCGGTCAGGTCGTCGGCACCGTCGATCGACTGGACCACGATGCCCTCGGACCGGAGGTCGTCGCCCCACACCTTCTCGACGAGCTCGGCGTCGTGGATGCCCTCGACGAGAATGCGGCTCGCCTTGGCGATCTTGGCCGTGGCGGTCGGGTCGGCGACCGAGCCCGACGCGGTGATGCGCGGGCCCGACGTCGCCGCCACGTTGGGGCGGACGAGGGTGCACGGCTTGCCGTGGAGCAGGAACGAGCCCGGGATGTTGCGCATGCGACGGTCGCGACCGCTGTCGTCACGGATCGTGATCGCGGCGTCGGTCCACTCGACGATCGCCCCGATGACGCCGCTGGCCTGATGGGTGACCTCGAGGCCGGGGTTGGCCGGAACCCGGGGGTATTCCTTGCGCTTCGACGGACCGTTGTCGATGTCGTCGAGGCTGGAGAGGATGCCGCCCTGGTACTTCGGAGAACTCATCCGCCGAACGGTAGTGGCGGCGATCAGGCGCGCCGGGCCACCAGCGACACGTGGGTGACTCCGTCCGCGGTCTCGGTCGTGAGGCCCGGCTCGTAGCGATAGCCCATGGGGTGATCGAACTCGACGAGGCCCTCGGGATCGTCGAGCCGGGTCGCCAGGACGTGGCGGACGAGCGCCCCTTTGAGGAGCTTGTTCCAGTGCGACACGGCGACCAACTTGCTGCCGCCCCCGTCGGGAACCTCGTCGAGGAACTTCACCGAGATCCGGCGTCGGAGACTCCCGGCGGCCGGTTGCCACGCGGCGGCGTGCTCGTTGGGCAGCAGGTCCCACACGGTGCGGCCCTCGACGAAGGGTGCCAGCGCGGCGCTGATCTGTGGGCGCCAGAAGGTTCCGAGCCGACCCATCGGCGCCAGCGAGGCGCCCATCTTGAGCTTGTAGTCGGGGAGCAGATCGGTCGGGGTCACGACGCCCCACAAGCCGGAGAAGATCACCAGCTGGGCCGCGGCGCGACGTCGCTGGGTCGCCGGCAGCGTGGCGTGGTCGAACGCGTCGTAGAGCACACCCGTGTAGCGCTCGATCGCCGGCAGCGTCGGCGAGTCGAGCACGTCGCGGTTGGCCGCCCGGGCCGCGGCGAGCGCGTCGCCCTTCACCCCGAGCAGCTTGGCGTTGACGGCGACGTTCTGCTTGGCCGTTCGCTTGAGTGCAGCCGCGACCTTGCGACGCGACGCGTCGAGTTCGGGGAACGAGATGGAACCGGGTGTCCAGGGCGGGCCGGTTCCGCCGTCGGCCTTGCCCTCCGACGGTGGCAGCAGGACGATCGGGGCGGGCACGGGCCACGAGCGTAGAGGCAGTTCGGGCAGTCAGCCGACGTCGAGCAGGGTCGTGCCGATGCTCCGGCGACATTCGAGGGTGCCGTGGGGTCGGCACAGAAAAGCCTGCCCAATCCCCTCATGTCCTCGCGATCGCGGCCGACATGGTGAAACTGCTCAGGTGTTCCACCCGGCGCGCCGAACACCTGGGTGTGAGTCACCATCGCGGGAGCGGGCACACCTTCATCGTCTCGACGAGTCTGGGCACGTCGCAGTTCGACACGGCGCGTCTGGCCAAGGTCCGATTGAAGGCGGTCATAGCCGAGGTGAAACGAATCCGCCGCTCCGATCGCCGGGTGCGGGGCGCCAAACTGCGTCCGGTGTCGAGTGTCGAGGGGGGCAAGTACCTGCTCGAGCTGACGATCGCCGCCCCGTCGGGGTACGAGGCCTTCGAGATCGGCTCCGCCGTCGTGCGGGCCTCCATCCACACCGCCGGCGGCTCGACCGCCGGGTGGGAGACCAATGTGGTGCCTCAACTGGCCGTGGGCGCCATGCGGGGGCGGGTCCGTCCGACCACACCGTCGTCTTGGGCGGAGGTCACCGCGACCGCCGCCCGACACGCGGCCACCCTGCCCGTGCTGCCGTCATTCGACCCGGCGCTCGCCCCGGTCGCTCCGGCCCCGCCGAGGCTCGCGCCGTCCGGCTACATCGACTTGCGCTGATCGACTCGACAGATCACCAGCCGTTCCGCAGACTGACTACCTATGCACGCCGTGATCTTGGCCGGAGGCCGGGGAGTACGCCTCCGTCCGTACACGACCGCCTTCCCCAAGCCCCTCGTGCCGATCGGCGACGAGATGGCGATCCTCGAGGTCGTGATGCGGCAGCTGCAGGGCTACGGCTTCACCGAGGTGACGATCGCCATCGGTCATCTCGGCCAGCTCATCCGTGCTTACTGCGGTGACGGCTCGCAGTGGGGCCTGCGCATCACGTACTGGAACGAGGACGAGCCGCTCGGCACCATGGGTCCGATCGTCGCCAACCTCGACCAGTGCCCCGAGCACTTCCTCGTGATGAACGGCGACGTCCTCACCGACCTCGACTACGGCGCCTTGCTGCGCGGCCACATCGAGTCGGGTGCGCCCATCACCGTCTCCACCTACGACCGCACGGTGAAGATCGACTTCGGCGTGCTCGAGGTCGGCGGCGAACACAACGATCGCATCGTCGCGTTCACCGAGAAGCCGACCGAGTACTTCTCGGTGTCCATGGGCATCTACGGGCTCAGCCGCTCGACGCTCGAGCACTATCCCGCCGGACAGGCGCTCGGGTTCGACGAACTCGTGCTCGATCTCCTGAAGACCGACGATCAGCCCCGGGTCGACCGCTTCGACGGCTACTGGCTCGACATCGGGCGACCCGATGACTACGACCAGGCGAACGACGAATGGCCCGAATGGCGGGATCGCCTGCTGCCGTGGTCGTAGAGCCGGCGCCGGAGGCGACCCGCCCGCCAGCCGACATGCTTCGAGCTCCCTTCCGTCTGGCGATCTACACCGAGGCGGTCGCCCGGGGCGGCGCCGAGATGAACCTGGCCAATGTGATCGCAGCGCTGCCGGCGGCGATCGACCTGCACCTGATCGGGCCCGATCGGGAGGTGCTCGACTGGTTGGCCGGTGAACGGCCGGGCGTCGCGATCCACGTGATCCCGACCGTCGACCACCGTTCCGACCTGGCCGGTATGCGGGCACACCGGCGGCTGTTCCGGTCGATCGGCGCGGACATCGTGCAGTTCCACCTGGCCATGATGCCGACCGCCCAGTGGGCGCTCCTCGTCGCACAGACCATCCCGGGTCAGCGGACGCTGGTCGTCGAGAACTCGACGATGGGGGCGTGGTCATCCACGTCGAAGCTCCTCAAGAAGCTGACGTCGCGCCGGGCGACCGGGCATGTGTCGGTCGGCCGGCAGTCCAGCCGGATCATCGAGCAGGTGGGCGGCCTCCGGCCGGGGTCGGTTGGCACCATCTACCACGGTGTGCCCGAGGTTCGGCACGAGCCGGCTCCCGACGCCGAGGAGTTCCGGGTCGTCAGCATCGCCCGCCACGACCCGGTCAAGGGCGTTGACGTGCTCCTCGACGCGATGGCGCTCCTGCCCGACGACGTGGTGCTCGCCCAGTTCGGCGGCGGACCGCAGACGCCGGAGCTGGAGGCGCAACGCGATCGGCTGGGTCTCGGTGGCCGCGTGACCATGGAATCGATCCCGTGGTCGGAGCGCGCTGCCGACCGCATCTGTGATCACGACCTCCTTGTGCTGTCGAGCCGAACCGAGGGCCTCCCGGTGTCGATCATGGAAGCGATGCTCGCGGGCGTGGCCGTGGTTGCTGCCGATGTCGGAAGCGTCACCGAGGTGGTGAGCGACGGGGTGACCGGCCTCGTCGTGCCACCCGAGGACCCGGCGGCGATCGCCGCGGCCATCGCTGAGCTGCGCGCCGACCCGGAGCGTCGACGGTCGATGGCGGCCACGGCGCGCCGCGTCGCCACGGAGCGCTTCACCGTCGAGGCCACGGTGCGGGACTACTGCGCGTTGTTCGAGCGGATCCTCGCCACATGACCGGCGTCGTCGTACTTGGTGCCGGGTTCGTCGGTTCGGCGGTGGCCCGTCGGCTCGTCGGCCGTGCCGAGGTAGCGGTGCTCGACCTGCCGACGCACCCGGGGCTGTTCGCCCGCGACGACCGGGCGCGGTTCATCGTGCTGGATGCGGTCGAGTCCGTCGGCGCCGTCGCCGTGGTGAACGCCTGTGGGCTGTTGCGCGGGACGACCGACGAGCTCACCGATGCCAACGTCGCGTGGCCGAGGTGGCTCGCAGCGACGCTCCAGGGTGCCGGCGCTCGCCTCGTTCACATCGGGTCGGCGGCCGAGTACGGCGACCCCGGCACGGGCGATCGTGTCGCCGAGACGCACCCGCTGGCGCCGCGGGGCGACTACGCCGAGACGAAGGCGGCCGGTTCGAACGCCGTGATCGCCGCCCGCGGTGACGGTCTCGACGCAACGGTCGCACGGGTGTTCAACCTCGTCGGCCCGGCGCTCTCACCGGTCTCGCCGTTGCACCAGTTCCTGACCGACGTCACCGCGCTCCCGCCGGAGGGCGGGGTGATCGAGCTGTGGTGGCCCGACACCGTTCGTGACTTCCTGCTGCTCGACGACCTCGGCGAAGCGCTCGTGCGGCTCGCACTCGCCGATCGCAGCCTCGACGTGGTCAACGTGTGCTCCGGCGTGGGTGTGTCGTTCGGCGCCATCGCGCTCGCCATGGCCGCGGCGCAGGGCAAGCCGGTCGAGATCCGGTCGCTCGACCGTCCCGGTATCCCCACCGTGATCGGTGACCCCGCCCGACTGCGCGAGTTCACCGGGCTCGAGCCGACCATCACTGCAGAACTCATCGCTGCTCACGCGGCCCTCGCCCCCGAGAAAGGGTGACCGACACCGTGTTCCATCTCGAGAACTTCATCGCCGAGCACGTCACGGAACGGACGACGAGTCTGTTCGCCGACGACCTCGCCACCCACCACGACGAGCTCGCTGCCCGCATCGACGGTCGGGCGGCGCTGGTCATCGGTGGTGCCGGCACCATCGGTTCGTCCTTCATCCGGGCGCTGCTCCAGTTCCGTCCGTCGAAGCTCTACGTCGTCGACAACAACGAGAACGGGCTGACCGAGCTCACGCGTGACCTGCGCAGCTCCGTCGACGTCAACGTGCCCGACGACTACAAGACCTACCCCATCAACTTCGGTGACCCGGTGTTCGCCAAGCTGCTGGCGAACGAGGGTCCGTTCGAGATCGTCGCCAACTTCGCGGCGCACAAGCACGTGCGCAGCGAGAAGGACCCGTACTCGATCGAGGCGATGATCGAGAACAACGTCCTGCGGGCCAAGCACCTGCTCGAGCTGTTGGCCGGCCACCCGCCGGAGCGCTTCTTCTGCGTGTCGACCGACAAGGCCGCCAACCCCGTCAACATCATGGGTGCGACCAAGAAGCTGATGGAGGAGGTGATCCTGGCGTACTCCGCGGAGATCCCGATCACGACCGCCCGCTTCGCCAACGTCGCCTTCTCCAACGGCAGCCTCCCCGAGGGGTTCCTGGCACGGATGCAACGGCGGCAGCCGCTGTCGGCGCCCGAAGGGATCCGCCGGTACTTCGTGTCGCCCGCGGAGTCGGGTCAGCTGTGTCTGCTCGCCTGTGTGCTCGGCGAGTCGGGCGACATCTTCTTCCCGAAGCTGGGCGAGGAGTCGATGAAGACGTTCACCGAGATCGGGGACGCGCTGCTCCGCGATATGGGCTACGAGCCGGTGCCGTGTGAGTCCGACGCGACGGCGCGCCGCATGGCCGCCGAGCTCCCCGACGACTCGGTCGTGTACCCCGTTCACTACGAGCCGGCGGACACCAGCGGCGAGAAGTCGTACGAGGAGTTCTTCACCGACGACGAGACCCTCGACTTGGACCGCTTCGCCAAGCTCGGCGTGATCAAGAATGCGCCCCGCCGCAGCGTCGACGAGATCGACGAGATGTTCGCGGTCCTCCGCGGACTGTTCACCGGCGAGCCGATCGACAAGGCCGCGATCGTCGAAGCGCTCGGACGCTTCATCCCGAACTTCGAACACATCGAGACCGGACGTCATCTCGACCAGAAGATGTGACAGTCTCCGGCCATGGAGCTGGAGCCGGCGGTTCGCCGCATCGTCAACGTCGTCAACAAGCTGGATCGCCGTGACGAGACCCTTCCGTGGTCACGTCGCCGTCAGGAGGGAGCGGCCGTCAGCCGCAGGCTCCGTGGGTTGGTGATGCCGCCCGGGCCGAAGATGGCGAGTGAGACGAACGTCCCGATCGCCGTCGACGGGGGCCACATCAACGTGCGGGTCTACCGGCCGCACCACGGCCGACTGCCGGTGCACCTGTTCCTCCACGGCGGCGGCTGGTGCCAGGGTGCGCTCGACGAACGCGATCCCCGGTGTCGCACCATCGCCGAGGGCGCCGACTGCGTTGTCGTCTCGGTCGACTACCGGCTCGCTCCCGAGAACGCGTTCCCCGTGCCACCCGAGGACTGTTACCGGGCGCTGCAGTGGGTGGCGTCGGAGGCGGACGCGCTCGGTGTCGACGCCACCCGCATCGGGGTCAGCGGCGAGTCGGCCGGCGCCAACCTCGCCGCGGTGTTGTGCCTGATGACCCGCGATCGTGGGGGCCCACCCATCGCCCACCAATGGCTCGATGTGCCTGCCACCGACCTCACGATGACCCAGCCGTCGGTGCGGTCGACGCCGTCGGGCTACCTCCTCGACTACGAGAGCATGGTCGAGTACCGCGACGCCTACCTGTTGAGCGAGGCCGACTGGACGACGCCGTACGCGTCGCCGTTCCACGCCGACGATCTGTCGGGGTTGCCCCCGGCGTGGATCCTGACCTGTGGGGCCGACCCGCTCCGTGACGACGGAACGGTGTATGCCGAACGGCTTCGCGGTGCCGGCGTGGCTGTGACCGAGGAACGGCTCGAGGGTCACGTGCACCCGTCGTTCGCGTTCACCCGCATCGCGTCGGCCGCAGCGTACGAGCGGCGTGCCGTGGCGGCCCTGCGTTCGGCGTTGCACCCGGTGGGCTGACGAGCGGCGCTCAGACCTCGGCGGTTCCGCTCGACGGTGTGAGGAGTGGGAGCAGGACCGTTGCGCTGAGTCCACCGCCTCTGCGTGGCGTGAGCTCGAGTCGCCCACCGTGAGCGTCGACGATCGTGTCGACGATGGCGAGGCCGAGCCCGACCCCGGTGTGCTCGGTGCGAACGCGGGCGGCCCCGCGGTTGAACGGCTCGACCAGCGTGGCGACGTGTTCGGGTGTGAGGACGTCTCCGGTGTTCTCGACGGTGAGGGCCGCCCAGTCGGCGCGAGGACTCGTGGTGATCCACACCGAGCCTGCCTCGTCGCGGTCGGATGCCGGGACATTGTGGACGATCGCGTTGTGCACGAGGTTGGTCGTGACCTGCTGCAGCAGGGTGCGCGAGCCCGACGTGGTGGCCGCCTCGCCGGAGTTCTCGATCGCGATCCCCCGGTCCTCGGCGAGTGGGAGGAGCGTCTCGACGGCGTCCTCTGCCAGGAGGGAGAGGTCGACGGGTTCGCGGCTCATCACGCCCTGTTCGGCGCGGCTGAGGAGCAGCAGCGCCTCGGTCAGATCGATGGCACGGGAGTTGACGTGGATGAGGCGCTTGACGAGTTCGTCGGCGTCGCGGGTCGGGTCCTCTCGGGCGACCTGCAAGAGCGCCTGGGTGATCGCGAGCGGGGTGCGGAGCTCGTGCGACGCGTTGGCAGCGAACCGCTGTTGTTCGGCGACGTGTGCCTCGAGTCGGGCCAGCATGGTGTCGAAGGTGTCGGCGAGTTCCCGGAACTCGTCGTTGCGGCCCTCCATCTGGACTCGTTGTGAGAGCGAACCCGCTCCGGCTTGCCGTGCCACACCGGTGATTCGGCGCAGGGGCGCGAGCATGCTGCCGGCGAGGAGCCATCCGCCTACGAGGCCGAACACGAGGAGGAACGCGAGCGCCCAGGCTGCTTTCGGAGCGAACGCGTTGAGGAGGTCGACCCGGCTGGGCACGAACGTGCTCGGACTTCCGGGGGAGGACTCGCTCGAGACGGCGTCGATCCTCGCCGGCACATAGCGCAGCAGGAACACCCAGACCGTCGCGAGCAGGAGCACTCCGGCGACCATGAGGAACCCGGCATAGCTGAGGGTGAGCTTGAGGCGAACGCTCATTCCCGGACGGCGTGCGGAGGTGGGCTCACGCACGTTCGCCGCCGTCGTCGGCACCGGATCCGTCAGTGCCGCCCGTCTCGGGCACCTCGCCGACGGGAGTCGCGTCGATGCGGTAGCCGACGCCGGGAACGGTGACGATGAGCCACGGCTCGCCGAGCCGCTTGCGGAGCGCGGAGACGGTGATCCGGACGGCGTTGGTGAACGGATCGGCGTGCGCGTCCCACGCCCGCTCGAGGAGTTCCTCGGCGCTGATGACCCCTCCGCTCGCGTCGACAAGTACTTCGAGCACTGCGAACTGCTTCCTCGTCAGTGCGACGTAGCGGCCGTCGCGGTAGACCTCCCGGCGGAACGGATCCAGCCGGAGGCCTGCGAGTTCGCGGATCGGTGGTCGGGGGTCGGCCCGGCGGCGGTCGAGCGCTCGCAAGCGGAGCACGAGCTCACGGAGCTCGAAGGGCTTCGTCAGGTAGTCGTCGGCGCCGAGTTCGAACCCGGACACCTTGTCATCGAGCCCGCTCGCCGCAGTCAGCATCAGGATCGGCATGCCACTGCCGGACGCGACGATTCGGGCGGCGACCTCGTCACCCGATGGGCCCGGGATGTCGCGGTCGAGCACCGCGATGTCGTAGGTGTTGACATCGAGGAGTGCCAGTGCCGTGTCACCGTCGCCGGCCACGTCGGCCGCGATCGCCTCCAGGCGGAGGCCGTCGCGGATGGCGTCAGCCAGCAACGGCTCATCCTCGACGATCAAGACCCGCATACCCCGATGTTCGCAGCGACGACCTGTCGTCGGCATATCGAAAAGTGCAGACGCTGTGACAACGTCGGATCCGCTCGAGTGAGGCCATGTCCTCCACTCGCTCTGTAGCGCGCTCGGCGACCCGTCCCACCATCGCAGTTGTCCTCGTCGGTGTCGTGGTGTGCCTGGTCGCGTGGCAGTGGTCCGGCACGAGCTCCGAACGCGTCGTCCCCGATGGCACCACGGTGTTCGACCTCGACGTCCCGGCCGTGTCGCGTCTCGCCCCCGATCTTCTCGACGCGCTCCGGCGGGCCACGACCGACGCCGATCGAGACGGCGTTGTGCTCGACATCAAGAGTGGTTGGCGGTCGTCCGCCGAGCAGGCGGACCTGCTCGCAGAGGCCGTGACGAGGTACGGCTCGGCCGAGATCGCTGCCCGGTGGGTGGCGCCGCCCTCCCGATCGGCACACGTGTCGGGCGACGCGGTCGACGTCGGGGGACACGGTGCATCGGCCTGGTTGTCCGAGCACGGCGTCGCGTACGGACTGTGCCGCATCTACGACAACGAGCCGTGGCATTTCGAGCTGCGGTCGGCGGCAGTGTCCGATGGCTGTCCGCGCCGGTACCCCGACGCGTCGCACGATCCGAGGATGCGGTGAGCGGGGTCACCGTGTTCGGCTGTCGCCCCGACGTGCTCGGGGTGGTCGAACGGGAGGCGCTCCGGCTGGGGTTGTCGGCGACCGTCACCGCGGCCGCTCCCTCCATCCACCACCTCGAACTGGTCGCCGGCAACCGGTGCATCAGCATCGGTCACGACTGCGTGGTCGGGCCCGAGCTTCTCGCGGCGCTCCGGGCATCCGGCGTCACCTACGTCAGCACGAGGAGTGCCGGCACCGACCACATCGATGTCCTCGATGCCCGACACCACGGCATCGTCGTGGAGAACGTCGAGTACTCAGCCGACAGCGTCGCGGACCACACGCTCATGCTGATCCTGATGGCCGTGCGCCACGCGCGAACGACCGTCGGTCGCGCGGATGCCGGGGACTACCGGTTGCCCGAGACGCCGGGACGCGAGCTGCGCGACCTGACGATCGGCATCGTCGGAACCGGCCGAATCGGTTCCGCGGTCATCGATCGGCTTCGAGGGTTCGGGTGCCGGCTTCTCGGCCATGACCGGAGCGCGAGCGGCTCGGTTCCTCACGTCCCGCTCGACGAGCTGGTTCGCGAGAGCGACGTGGTCACGCTGCACACACCGCTCACGAGCGACACGCATCATCTTCTCGATCGATCACGGCTCGCCCTCATGAAGCCGGGCGCCTTCCTCGTGAACACCGGGCGCGGCGCACTCGTGGAGAACGAGGCGCTCATCGCCGCGCTGGAAACCGGGCATCTCGCAGGCGCTGCCCTCGACGTCATCGAAGGGGAGCGCGGGACGTTCTACGCCGACTGCTCCGGTGTACGCGACGACCAGTCGGCGATTGCCCGGTTGCAGCGGTTGCCGAACGTGGTCATCACCCCGCACGTCGCGTTCTACACCGACCGTGCACTCGCCGAGATGTTCGTCACGTCGTTGCGCAACTGCGCTCGATTCGAAGGGAGAAGGTATGGATCGAACGAGGATCGGCATCGTGTTCGGGGGGTGCTCTGAGGAACACGCCGTCTCGGTGAAGTCGGCTCGGGAGGTCGCTCGGCATCTCGACCGGGCGCGCTTCGAACCGGTCTTCCTCGGCATCACCCTCGATGGTGCGTGGAGCTGGTGTGACGGGCCGGAGGACGGCTGGGAGCTCCGGGGTCGGCCCGTGGTGCTGTCGCCGGATCGGACGGTTCATGGTCTCCTCGTGCCGGGGCAGCATCCCGATCGATACGAGTCGCTGCGGTTGGACGTGGTGTTCGCCGTCCTGCACGGCACCTCCGGCGAGGACGGCGCGATCCAGGGACTTCTCGAACTCGCCGGCATCCCGTACGTCGGCTGCGACATCCAGAGCTCAGCGTTGTGTATGGACAAGTCCCTCGCCTACGTGGTTTGCAGCGCCGCCGGGATCTCGACCCCGACGTTTCGGGTCGTGACCAGAGAGGACGTCGGCGTCGGTGACCTGTCCGGCCTCGAGTACCCGCTCTACGTGAAGCCGGCGCGCTCGGGCTCGTCGTTCGGGGTGACTCGTGTGGAACACGGAGGTGAGCTGTCGGAGGCGCTGGCCGCTGCTCGCACGTACGACTCGAAGGTCGTGATCGAGCAGGCCGTCGTCGGCACCGAGGTGGGCTGCGCCGTGCTCGGTCGCGGCACCGAGTTGTCCGTCGGCTGCCTCGACCGGATCTCGTTGTCGCACGGCCTCTTCCGCATCCACCAGGAAGACGATCCCGAACACGGCTCGGAGAACTCGACGGTCACCGTCCCGGCCGACATCCCCGAGGAGACGGCGCAGCTCGTCCGCGAGACCGCACTCGCGATCTACCGTGCCCTGGGTTGCCGCGGCCTCGCTCGGGTCGACATGTTCGTGACCCCGGACGGCGATGTGGTGCTGAACGAGGTGAACACGCTCCCGGGGTTGACCTCCTACAGCCGGTATCCCCGGATGATGGCAGCCGCCGGCTGGTCGCTCGGCGACGTCATCGAGCGCCTCGTCGCCCTGGCGATGGCGGACGGGTCGTCGTGAGCGGGCCGTGGTTGTTCGTCGACGAAGCCGTCCCCGGGGTCCGTTGCGACGCCAAGTACGCGACGTGGGACAACTTCACGGGCCGGCCGGTCGACGGGTACGCGGTCAACCGGGTCGTCGGAACGCAGGCGCTGTGCGCGGCCTTGCTGCTGGCCCGTGATGTTGCGGGGTCCCTCGGGTTCGGCTTGCTCGTCTGGGACGGCTACCGCCCTCAGCGGGCCGTCGACGCGTTCGCGCGGTGGTCCGAGCAACCCGAGGACGGTCGGACCAAGGATCGGCACTACCCGAACATCGAACGCACGGAGATGTTCGACCGGGGGTACATCGCCGCACGATCCGGACACAGCCGGGGCAGCACGGTCGACCTCACGCTGTTCCACCTCGACTCGGGTGAGTTGGCTGCGATGGGTGGACGTCACGACCTGATGGATCCCGTCTCCCATCACGGCGCTACCGGGATCACCAGTGTCGAGACGTCGAACCGGCTCGCGCTCCGAACGGTCATGGAGGTGAGCGGCTTCGACGCCTACGAGTTCGAGTGGTGGCACTACACCCTTCGCGACGAGCCGTTTCCGGACACCTACTTCGACTTCCCGATCGAGTCCGTTCCCGGAAGGTTCCAGAGCGTCGACTGACGTCGAGGCCACTGGATCCAATCGTGCCCCCGGTGGGACTCGAACCCACGACCCTCGGATTAAAAGTCCGCTGCGCTAACCAACTGCGCCACAGGGGCGGGACTGGTCTAGTACGCGGCGCGAAACGCTGCCAGCGGGTAGTGGCCGGGTCCCGGAGGTTCTGGAAGCCAGCGATGCTGCGGACCGAGGCGTCGACGACGGCGCCGCGCCACTTCGCGAGTTCGCGGCGTGTTCCCCGTTCGGGAGCACGGCGACCTCGAGGTGGGTCATGCGGCTCGGCGGTACTTCGCCTCGGCGACACAGAAGGCGGCGAATGCGAACAGTCCGAGTGCGACGAGCGCGAGGAGCACGGGCCCGCCGGTCGTTTGGGCCAGCCGTTGGAGGGCCGCCGACAGACCGCCGGCCTTGTTCGGGTCGTAGGTGACCGCCGCTTGGATGAGCAGCCCACCGACGACCGCCCAGACGACCGATCGTGCCCCGTAGCCGGCCCGGCCGAGCGTGCGCACGGTGGTGAGGTCGGTTGACAGGCGCTTCATGAACTTCTCGTCGATCGCATGGTGCTTGAACATGTAGACGGCGTAACCGGTGACGCCGAGGCCGACGGCGCCGACGATCCATTGGCCCATCGGCCAGCCGATGACGAATGCCGTCGCCTCCTTCTGCGTTTGGCCGTCACTCGATCCTGAGCCCGAGCCGGAGGTCCCGGACCAGTTGGCGAGCATGGCCGAGAGGGAGGCGATCGCGAACCCGAGGTAGACGGCGGCCTTCGCCGCGAAGCGGGCCCGATCCGACGCACTGTCACCCTCGACGGGGTCGCCGAACACGGCGTCGAGGATCCGCCAGGCGGCGAGTGAGAACAGGGCACTGGTCATGAGGACGAGGAGGAACTTGCCGAACGGTTGACCTGCGATCCACTCGATCGCGCCTTGGGGCGAGGCGTCACCTTCCGGTGATCCGACTGCGAGTTGGAGTGCCAACACGGCGATCACTCCGTAGAGCGCCCCCCGACCAGTCAGGCCGATCCGTCCGAGCCGATCCTTCCACCCCGGCCCGTCGCCTCGTCGTGCTTGCATCGTGTCTCCCTTGCCGCCAGCCGTGCACGAGTACCCGATGGATCGCGTCGACAACCCTGCCCACGCGCGCGAGACCGGGCCGCCGCCTACCCTCGGTCCATGACGATCCGTTCCCGACGACGTCCGCTCCCGATCGTCGTCGCGATGCTCGCCGTCCTCCTCGCAGCGTGTTCCGGAACCGACTCGCCGCTGGATGATCGCCCCTACGAGGTCCACGTTCCGCCGGGCTACGACGAGGCGACGCCGGCGCCGCTGCTGATCGTCCTGCACGGGTACGCCCTGGAGGCCAAGGTGCAGAGCCTCTACTTCGGGCTCGACGCGGTGACCGATCCCCGGGGCATCCTCTACGTGGCGCCCGAAGGCACGAAGAACGCCGAGGGCAAGACGTTCTGGAACGCGACGGCGGCGTGTTGCGCTCCGCCCGATTCCGACGTGGACGACTCCGCGTATCTCGCCGCCGTGATCGCCGCGGTGCGGAAGGACTACGCGGTCGACGATCGGCGTATCTTCGTGCTCGGCCACAGCAACGGTGGCTTCATGGCCTATCGCCTGGCCTGTGACCACGCCGACCTCATCGCCGGGATCGTGTCGCTCGAAGGAGCGATGAACGAGGACAGCTCCGCCTGTGATCCCTCCGAACCGGTGTCGGTCGTGGAGATCCACGGCACGGCTGACACCGTGATCCGGTACGAGGGCGGGCGCAACGACGACGCCGACCCGAACGCGCCGGCCTACCCGAGCGCTGCGCAGTCGGTCCTCGAGTGGGCGAAGTTCGACGGCTGCGACGACACGGCGGCGCCCGGCGACCCGTCGTCGCGGGATCTCGAGAAGGCGATGCCGGCAGCGACGGTCACGGCCTACAGCGGGTGCCGGGCCGGCACCGCCGTCGAGCTGTGGACCCAGCCCGACGGTGAGCACGTTCCCGAGCTGAGCGACTCGTTCACGGCACAGGTGATCGACTTCCTCCTCGCGCACCCGAAGGGCTGAGAGCGCGCCGGCGGCGTCTGGTCCTCAGTGCCGGGTGTACGCCCGCCGGAGTCGGAGTTGCACCGTGACCGCGGCGGCGCCGGTTCCCAGGAGCAGGAGCGCTCCGCCGAGGAGCAGGCGTTGGTCGCGTCCGGTGATGGCGAGCCAGGTGTCGGTCGACGACACGACGGGGCCCTCGTAGGTCCACACCGCAACCGTCCCCGCCGGCCGCTTCGGTTGCGTCGCTCCGGCGACTGCGGTCGGGGCGGGGCTCGCCGCGGGAGGCGCCGCCACCTCGGCGGCGATCGGTGCCGCGATCGCCGGGGCGTTCACGACCACCGGTGAGGGTGTGGTGGTCACCACGGCGAGGCTCGTGGGTGTGGTCGCCGGCGGGGTGATCGTCGTGACGGGCGAGACGGCGACGGATCGTTGGGCGAGGGCGCAGTTCTCCACCTCGCCGACGGCCTCGGGGATCTGTTCGATCGTGACGAGATCGTGCTCGGCGACGGGTACGCCCGCCTCGGTCAGGCACGCGAGCGCCTCGCCGGTCGGCACCAGCCGGCGGTAGCCGTCGCGTTGCACACGCCATGCCGAACCCGTGGCGGGGTCGCGCACCACTGTCCCGGCGGGGACCTGCAACAGACCGGCCGTCGCCCGCACCCACGGCAGGATGTCCAACACGTTGGTGCCCACG
>CALMLJ010000452.1 GCA_937868025.1 uncultured Acidimicrobiaceae bacterium | reverse complement strand
GGCTTCGACGACCAACCGATCGATCGGCTGCACACGTAGCCGATGCCGCCGGCGGCGACGGCCGCGGCGACGCCGCGGAGCGCCGGAGCCACCACGCCGAGGCGCCCGCCACCGGTGGCGGCGATCCGGCGGGCGACAACGAGGCCCAGCGCCAGCGCACCACCGAGGTTGCCCACGGCGTACGCCCCGGCGAGGCCCGTGACCAGGTCACGGTCCGCGAGCTGCGGGACGGCGGTGAGCATCACGATCGACGTGACCGCGACGAGGCCGAGGTTCACGACCGCCGGCGTCTTGGTGTCGGCGGTCGCGTAGAGGGCGCGGGTGAAGAACAGCAGCAACCCGAAGCCGACGATTCCCGGGGCGAACGCGATCGTGGCGCTCGCGATCTCGGGGGCCAGGCGCTCCGCCTTGCCGAACGACAGGAGCCGGGCGCCGGGATTGGCCACGGCGAGCGACACGGCGGTCGCCGCCAACGCCATGTACGCGATCGATCGGGTCGCGAGACCGACGCTTCGCCGGTAGGCCGGCCAGTCGAGGGCATGGGCGGCGCGGGTCATCTCGGGGAACCGCGTCGTCATCACGGGAACCGAGAACAGCGCGTGGGGCAGCGTGAACAGGATGAACGCGAACTGGTACACGGTCGGACCGCCCGCCGAACGGTTCGCGACCTTGAGGATCACGACCTGCACGACCTGTGTGAGCGCCAGGAACACGCCGGCCCATGCCCCCTCGCGCAACAGGGACCGAACCGCGGGATGTCGATGGTCGAAATGGGGCCGCAGCCGGAATCCGCTCCGCCATACGGCAGCGACGGGCAGCGCGCAGAAGATCACCACCCCGAGGGTGGTGCCGCCGGCCAGGATCCAGAGCTCGGCCGCAGTCAGATCGAGCGTCAGGGGGCCCTCGTGAATCGCTCCGAACCACAGGTAGCAGCCGATGACGACCACGTTGTTCAGCGTCGGGGCGAAGACCGGCAACGCGAACCGGTTGCGGGCGTTCAGCACGGCGGTCGCGACGACGTTCGCGCCGTAGAACACGAGCTGTGGCATGAAGAACCAGAGGAACAGCGCTCCCAGCTCGACCTCGGCCTGTCGGACCGACGCCGAACGAACGTCGCCGACGAGCAACCCCATGACCTGCGAACCGAACGCGACGGCGGCGACGCCGATGAACGCCAGGAACCCGCACAGTAGGCCGAGGACGGTGCCCGCGACGCGCTCGGCGTCCTCGCCCGACCCGCCGTCGGCGGGGAGGAGCCGCACCATCGTCGGCACGAGCACCGCCTGCAACGCGCCGGCGGCGAACAGCTCGAAGAGGATGTTCGGGACGGTGTTCGCCGAGATGTAGGTGTTCGCGAGGTACGTCTTCGAGAAGACCGCGGTGAACACGACGACCCGGGCGAACCCGGTGAGGCGGGACACGACCGTGAGGATGGCCATCGACCGCGCCGAGCGGTTCAGGTCGGTCATCGACGGATCAGCCTGACGGGGTGGGGAACGGCTGGGAGGCCGATTCGGCGATCCCGTACGAACCGGTCGAGAGGCCGGGCAGCTCGCCGAGCGCGAGCACCACGGCGAGGCGCCCGAACGGTTCGTCGACGTCGTCGACGGTGATCAGTCGACCGGAGAGGTCGTCGTCGTCACGCAGCGGGTCGACGAACGTGCCCCGTGCGGGCACCCCGTCCTGGTCGATGACCTCGAGCGCCGTACGCGGATTGCGTACCTCTCCGACGATCACACCGGTCAGCCGTGCCGCGAGGGCCCGGACGAGGGGCACGACGATCTGATTCGGACGGAGTTCTGCGCCCTCGCCCGAGAGGAGCACGACGTCGAGGCCGCCGCTCGGCAAGGTGCGGGAGCCCGGTTCGCCCTCGTTGGGAGACTCCCAGTCGAGGAGGTCGGCGTCGACCAAGCGGCTGAGGACGTCGAGCGCCGGGTCCGGCGTGGGCGACTCGATCGTGGTCGTCGTGAGATCGGGGTCGGCAGCGTCGGCGGGCTCGTCCTCGACGGGGCTCGCTGCCGCGATGAGGCCCTGGGCGAGCTCGCCGACGACCGCCGCCTTGACCTTGTCCTTCGCGGCGTCGATCCCGAGCGCGGTCGCGACCTGGTCGGCGGTCTCGGGCTGGTCGAGGTCGACGCGCGCGTCGAGCCACACGATGCCGAGCGGTGCGCCACCGGCGTCGCGGATCGACGTCTGCAGCGCCCGCACCACGTCCTCGTCGATCCCCCGCACGGCGATCAGGAGCACCGGGCGTTCGCCGATCGTGTCGGGGAGCAGTTCGGGAAGCACCTGCGTGCCGAACGCCTCGTCCGCGGGCACCTGCGATTCGAGCGCCGTTCGGAGGCGGTCGTTCTCGGAGCGCAGGTCGGCGTTGCGGGTGTCGAGGCTCTTCTGACGCCCCTTGAGCACCTCGACGGTGGCGCGGTCGAGCAGGGTCGAACCGGCGAACATGCCGATGGCGAGCGCCAGGAAGATGGCGACGATGCTGACGATGTGGAAGCGGAGGTTGATCATGAGTGGGTGGTTCGTTCTTCCATCAGCCGGTGAGGTCGGCCCAGATCGAGTGAATGACGAGGCGGATGGGGTCCGAGACGATCACGATGATGATGATGGCGGCCAGCGCCCCGGCCACGAGCAGCATCAGGTCGCGTTTGCGCACGGCGGAGTGGTACAGCCGGTTCACACCCTTGGCGTCGACGAGGATCGGACCCACCTTCATGCGGGTGAGGATGGTCGACGCCATGCCCGACCGACCCTTGTCCAAGAAGTCGACCATCGACGAGTGGGTGCCGACGGCGACGATCAGTGACGCTCCCTGGTTGAACGCCATGAGCATCGCGATGTCCTCGCTCGTGCCCGACGCCTTGAACGTGAAGTAGTCGAGGCCGAGTTCGTCGAGCCGTTCCGCACCGGGGGCGCGGCCGTTGGGAAAGGCGTGCACCACGAGCTTCGCTCCCCCGCGCAGCGCCGATTCCGACACCGAGTCGAAGTCGCCGACGATGATGTCGGGCGGCATCCCCATCTCGACGAGCGCGTCGGCTCCGCCGTCGACGCCGATCAGGATCGGGCGCTGTTCGTTGACGTATCCGGTGTTGCGCAGCAGCAGCAGGTCTTCGCGGTAGTCGTGGCCGCGCACCACCATGAGGACGTGACGCCCCTCGAACGAGATGCCGACGTCGGGCACCTCGAGGTCGTCGCTGACGAGGTCGCGGTTGTGGTCGAAGTACTCGACGGTGTTCTCGACGAAGCGGATGAACTCCGCGCCGAGCGTCGCTCGCGACCGGTCGTGGATCTCGGCGATCGACTCGAGCGACTGCCGGACACCGGTGGCGACCACTTCGTCGTCGATGAGCACTTCGTCACCGTGGATCGTCACCACGGTGCCGTCGTCGAACCGGTCCATGATGTCGGCGCCCACGCCGTCGAGGAGGGCGATGCCGGCTTCGAGCACGATCACCGGCCCCTCGTTGGGGTAGCGCCCCGAGCTCGATTCCGACGCGTTGATGACCGCGACGATGCCCGACTCGGCAAGCGTCTCCGCCGCGACCCGGTCGAGGTCCTTGTGGTCGATGACTGCGACCTCACCGACCCGGAGGCGCTTCACGAGGTCCTTCGTGCGGGCGTCGGTGCGCGTCGCTCCGGTGACGACGATGGAGGCGACCGTCATCAGCCGACCCGGTCACGGGCGGCGAGGTCGAGCAGCTCCTCGGCGTGGCGCCGGGCGGTCTCGCTGTCGGGCGAGCCCGACAGCATGCGGCTGAGTTCGATGACGCGGTCGTCGCTGTCGAGTTGACGGATCGTCGAGACGGCGAGGCCGTCGCCGGACTTGGACACCGACAGTTGGACGTCGGCGTAGGCCGCGACCTGGGGGAGGTGGGTGACGACCAGCACCTGGGTGCCCGACGCGAGCCGGGCGAGCGCACGGCCGACCGCGGTCGCGGCCGTGCCGCCCACACCGGCGTCGACCTCGTCGAACACCATCGTCGGGGCGCCGACGCTGAGCACCTGGTGGAGCGCCAGCATCGTGCGCGACAACTCTCCCCCCGACGCCGCCTTCGCGATCGGTTGTGGGGCCATGCCGGCGTTGGCGCTCATGCGGAACTCGACCTCGTCGCCGGGATCGGGCCCGCCGACGACGACCTCGACGCGCGCCGACCCGAGCGCCACCTCCTCCAGGTGGTCGGCCACCGCGGCGGCAAGCTTGGGGGCGGCCTTGCGTCGGGCGGCGGCGACCTTGGCGGCAGCAGCGGCTTCGGTGGCCCGGGCCTCGGCGATGGCGGCCTCGAGGGTGGCCGCCCGGGCCTCGTGGGACAACAGGTCGTCGAGCTGCTCGGCAGCATGCCGGTGGAACTCCATGACCTCCTCGATCGTCTCGCCGTACTTGCGGCGCAGCTCGACGAGGAGTTGTCGTCGGGAGCGGATCGCGTCGAGCCGTTCGGGGTCGGGTTCGATCTGCTCGGTCACGGTGCGCAGCTCGTCGACGACGTCGGTCAACTCGGCGAGGAGCCCGTGCAACCGTGTCGCCGTCGCCGTGAACGGTGCCCGGTGCTCGACGGCCGCGAGCGCAGCGGCCACGAGGTCGGTGGCGGCACCGTCGTCGTGGAGCCCGGCGAGGGCGCTGGCACCGGCCTCGAGGTGGGCCAGGGCGTCGGCCAGGAGGTCCTCCTCGGCGGCGAGGCGTTCGTCCTCGGATGGATCGTCGATCGCCGCGGCATCGAGCTCGTCGACCTGGAAGCGGAGGAGGTCGATCTCGCGGGCCCGGGCCCGTTCGTCGCCTCCGAGCGCCGCCAGCTGCGCTTCGAGCTCGCGGCGCCGGGACTGCGCCACGACGAGGGCAGCGAGATTGATCGACCCGAACCGGTCGAGGGCGTCGCGCTGCGCCCGGGTCGACTGGAGACGCTGGTGGGAGTGCTGACCGCAGATCTCGACGAGCCGACCGCCGATCTCGGCGAGCCCGGCGGCGGTGGCCATCTCGCCGTTCACGTAGCAACGCGAGCGCCCCTCGGCGGGAACGACGCGGCGGAGGACGATCTCGTCGTCGTCGGCACCGGCCTCGCCGGGCACCGCGAACCGACCCTCGACCACGCTCGCCTCGGCTCCGGGGCGGACCCTGGTGGGATCGGTCTTGCCACCCAACAGCAGTGCCAGCGCCTCGATGATCATGGTCTTGCCGGCACCGGTCTCGCCCGTGAGCGCGCACATTCCGGCCCCGAAGTCGAGGCGGAGATCGGCGATCACACCGAGGTCACGGACGGCGAGCTCGAGCAGCATTGGGCGCAACGATAGGCGACGCCACCGACACCGAGCTGCCAGTCGACCGGCGCCCCCGACCGACGATCTCAGCGGTCGGGCAGGCCGAACTTGGTCTTGAGCACCCGCTGGAACGACGGCGGCCCGAACCGCACCAGCCGGGCGGGAACCGGGTCGGCCGTGCACACCACCGCATCGCCGACCTCGAGGGTGCCGCCGGAGTGTCCGTCGACCGACAGGTGCGCCGGCCGGCCGCCGGCCACCGTCATGCGCACGACCGCGTCGGGGGCCAACACCAGCGCCCGGTCGAACAGCATGTGGGGTGACACCGGCACGAGCACCTGGGCGCGGTGCCGGGGATCGACGATCGGTCCCCGGGCGGAGAACGCGTACGCGGTCGAGCCCGTCGGTGTGGCGATCATCACGCCGTCGGCGACGTAGGGCGTGAACGGTTCACCGTCGAGCGACACGTCGATCCGGATGGTGTGCCCCAGTTCGGCGCGTTCGAGCAGGATCTCGTTGAGGCCGGCGTCGGTCGCCTCGACGGTGCCGTCGGAGCGTTCGATGTGGGCGCCGATCCGCATGCGCTCCTCGATGATGTACCCACCGGCCAGGAACCGCTTGAGAGCGGTCCGCCCCGCCGCCGGCTCGAACTTGGGCTCGATCGAGGTGAGGTACCCGAGTTGGCCGACGTTGATGCCCAGCACGGGCGCCTCGGAGCGGCACGCGAGCCGGACCGCGTCGAGCATGGTCCCGTCGCCGCCGATTCCGATCATGAGGTCGAGCCCGACGGCGATCTCGTCGTCGGCGAACCCGGCATCGGCGCGGTCGAGCCGCTTGGCGTCGACGTCGGTGAACCGGATCTCGTGCCCGCGGTCCTCGAGCCACACGGCAAGTTCGGCGCCGAGTTCGGCCGCGAGCTCTCGCTCGCCGTGCAGCAGGAACGCGAACGAACTCACGAACCGCCCCCGGGTTCGTCCGCGGCACGGAACCACACGAGGAACTCCGTGTTGCCCTCGGCTCCGTGGATCGGCGACACCATCTGGCCCATCATGGTCGCTCCGCGGTCCTCGAACGCGGCACATACCTCGGCGATCGTCCGGCGCCAGATCTCGGGGTCGGTGATCACTCCCCTGCCCCGGGCGACCTCTTCGCGCCCCGCCTCGAACTGGGGTTTGACCAGCAGGACCAGATCACCGCCGGGCCGCACCGCACCCAGGAGCGGTTCGGTCAGCTTCGTGAGCGAGATGAACGACAGGTCCCCGACGACGAGGTCGACGGCCCCGCCGATGTGCTCGGCCCGTACGTCACGCAGGTGTGTCCGCTCACGGCTCAGTACGCGGGGGTCAGCCCGCAGCTTCTCGTGCAGCTGGCCGCGGCCGACATCGACGGCCACCACCTCGATCGCACCGCGTTGCAGGACACAGTCGGTGAAGCCGCCCGTCGACGAGCCGGCATCGAGCACGCGGCAACCTGCCGGGTCGAGCGCGAAGTGGTCGAGCGCCGCCTCGAGCTTCTCGCCCCCGCGGCTCACGTACCGACGCGCCGGCCCGTGCACCTTCAGGGCATCGCCGGGGTCGACGAGCCGCGCCGGTTTGTCGGCGGGCGCCCCGCCGACGGTGACCAGGCCCTCGCCGATGAGCCGCTGGGCCTCCGTCCGGCTCGCGGCCAACCCCCGGCGCACCAGTTCGGCATCGAGCCGGCGCCGAGCGCTCACCTCACGCGTCCGCTGCGAGACGGGCGTCGACGAGCGACGCCAGGTCGGCCGCGACCCACTCGGCCGGTTGGTCGGGCGGGACGTCCGCCGCGCCGATGTTGCCCGACAGGACCAGCCCGAACGGCCACCCGAGCGCGGTCGCCATCGCTCCGTCGGTGTTCAGGGAGTCGCCGACGAAGACCCCCGAGGTGCCGAAGCGCTCGCGGATCAGTGCCGCCATGGGGGGATGGGGTTTGCCGGCGATGACGGCCCGGGTGGCGGCACCACGCTCGATCGACGCCAGGATCGACCCACACCCGGGCGCGGGACCGTCGGCGGCCGGGTAGATCGGATCGTCGTTGGTCGCGACGAGCCGGGCCCCGCCCAACACGGCGCGGACCGCGGCCGACATCGCCGCGTAGTCGAACGTCGAGTGGAACCCGACCAGCACCGTGGCGGCGTCGGCGAACCGATCGTGCGCCACGATCTCCGCGCCGGCGAGCTCTGCCGCTTCGCGGGCCCCGTCACCGGCGCACAGCAACACCCGCTCGCCCGGTGACAGCATCGAGCCGGCCGCCTGGGCCGAGCTGATGACGTTCGTGGCGATGTGCGCGGCAACGCCGAAACGGGCCAGCTTCTCTTGGTAGAAGCTGACCCGCTGCGACGAGTTGTTGGTGCAGAAGACCACGGTGTGGCCGGCTGCGCTCAGGCGAGCGGTGGCCTCGGCGGCGCCGGGAATCGGCGTCTCGCCGAGCCACATGACTCCGTCGAGGTCCAGCGCCCAGACCTCGGCCGACCCCACCTACGCGACGGTGATCGACGGATCCAGGTAGACGTCCTGGATCGCGTTGAGGAGCTCCACGCCCTGGGCACGGGGCTTCTGGAAGGCCTTGCGCCCCGAGATGAGGCCGGTGCCACCGGCACGCTTGTTGATGATGGCCGTCTTCACGGCGTCGGCGAGGTCGGACGCGCCGTTGGACTCGCCGCCGGAGTTGATGAGACCGATGCGGCCCATGTAGCCGTTGGCGACCTGCCAACGGGCGAGATCGATCGGGTGGTCGGTGGTGAGCTCGGAGTACACGAGCGGCGACGTCTTGCCGAACTTGATGGCGTTGAAGCCGCCGTTGTTGGTCGGAAGCTTCTGCTTCACGATGTCGGCGCCGAGCGTGGCCCCGAGGTGGTTGGCCTGGGCGGTGGTGTCCGCCGCCGCGTGGTAGTCGACACCGTCGACCTTGAAGCCGTCGTTGCGGAGGTAGCACCAGAGCACGGTGAACAGGCCGAGCTGGTGGGCCTCTTCGAACGCTGCGGAGATCTCCTGCATCTGACGACGCGACTCCTCGGCACCGAAGTAGATGGTCGCGCCGATGCCGGCAGCGCCCAGGTCGAACGCCTGCTGGACGGAGCCGAACATGATCTGATCGAAGCTGTTCGGGTAGGTGAGCAGCTCGTTGTGGTTGACCTTCACGATGAAGGGGATCTTGTGGGCGTAGCTCCGCGACACCGCGCCGAGCACACCGAAGGTCGTGGCGACAGCGTTGCAGCCACCGTCGATGGCGAGCTTCACGATGTTCTCGGGGTCGAGGTACTCGGGGTTCGGGGCGAACGATGCCGCCGCCGTGTGCTCGATGCCCTGGTCGACCGGGAGGATGGACACATAGCCCGTGTTGGCGAGGCGCCCGTGACCGAACAGCTGCTGCAGGTTGCGGAGCACCTGCGGCGAACGGTCGCTCTGGGCGAAGATGCGGTCGACGAAGTCGGGCCCGGGGAGGTGCAGCTGGTCCTTGCTGATCGTCTTGGACTCGTGCGACAGCAGCGCGTCGGCCTCGTCGCCGAGCAGGCTCTGAATATCCACCTTGTTCTCCTGGGATCTGGGTTGGTCTGTGCTGCCAAGGGTAAACAGTCCGGCCCCGGCTGGCTAGTTCATCCGTTCACAAAGTTCAGTTGATGGAAGCTGCCCGTTCGGCCGCATCGGCAAACTCGGGATCGTGCGCCGCGACCCACCCCATGAGCACGCGGGCCTTGGGGAGCTCGCCGCTGCGTTCGTAGAGATCCGCCAGTGCGTAGGCACGCCGGAGGTGGTGGTGCTTCGGGGCCTTGGGGGCCTTCCACCCCTTCTCGAGCTCGCGGACGGCGTCGGCGAGCTTGCCACGATCGGCGAGCGAGCCCGCCACGACGATCCGGCCCTCGTTGACCAGTTCCGCCGATGGGGACGACTCGCGGAGTTCGGCCCAGAGCTCGTCGACCAACGCATACTTCTTGAGCGCTCGATAGCAGTCCGCCAGGACGGGATGCTGATCGACCGACAGCCCACTGACCTCTCGGAACGACTCGAGCTGTCGTGCAGCATCGCTCCAGTTGCCCAGGCGATACTGCGTCAGACCGAGCAGCTCCCGAGCGGTCGCCGAACCCGGCGCCTCCTCGACGATCGGTCGGAGGATCCGGCGGGCGTCGGGATAGCGCTCCGACGCGAACGCCACGGCCGCATCGGCGATACGTGCGGACAACGTCTTGGCACGCTTGGCCCCGACGAGGGGCACGAGTTCGGAGATGTCGACCTCGGGACGCGGCACCTTGGGACGACGCCGTGACGACGACTCCGTCGACGCACCACGCACCGGGCCTTCGTCGATCCAGACCTCGGGTTCGCGGGCTTCCTTGGCCGGCGGTCG
>CALMLJ010000451.1 GCA_937868025.1 uncultured Acidimicrobiaceae bacterium | reverse complement strand
GCACACCAACCTGGTCGGCCCCGAGGGCTACGTGAAGGAGCGCATCGCGGCGTACAAGGAGGCCGGTGTCACCGTCCTCAACGTGACGCCCTTCGACGCCGATCAGCCTGCCCTGATCGAGAAGGTCAAGGGCTGGCTCTAGCCCTTCGACCGGGCAGCCGCCCCTGCTCGTTTGCCCTGCAGTTCAATCGGCAAACCTATCGAACTGCAGGGCAAAACGTGTGTGGGTCAGTTCTTGGCGAGTGACGCCACCCGGTCGAGGATCTCCTCGGCCTCGGTGACGAAGCGCTGTACCAGCTCAGCGGCGGGCACGAGCTCGTTGATGCCGCCGACGCCCTGGCCCGCCGGGAAGAACTCCTTGTTGGGGTCGACGCGGTCGTCGTCGAGCCCGAGACCCAGGTGGTTGGCCCCGTCGTTCATCGAACGGATGAACTGCTGGGGGAACGGCTGCAGCTCGTCGGGGTGCTCCTCCCAGTACTGGGTGTAGTCGTTGCGCAGCACTCGGCAGGTCTTGCCGGTGAAGCCCCGGCTGATGACCGTGGAGTCCTCCTTGGCGCCGAGCAGGAGATCCTTGTAACCCCGGACGCCGTAGGCCTCGGGCGTGGCGATGAAGCGGGTGCCGACCCACACGCCGTCGGCGCCGAGCGCGAGCGCTGCGGCCAGGCCGCGGCCGTCGTACAGACCACCGGCCGCGACCACGGGTACCCGATCGCCGACGGCGTCGACGACCTGGGGCACGAGCGCCATGGTGGCGACCTGGCCGGTGTGGCCGCCCGCCTCGGTGCCCTGGGCGACGACGATGTCACAGCCCGCCTCGACCGCGGCGATCGCGTGGCGGACCTTGCCGCAGATGTTCACCACGATGATGTTGTTGTCGTGGCACTGGTCGATGACCTTGCTGGGAACGCCGAGGCCGGCAGCGAACACGGTCGCACCGCCGGCAACGATGAGCTCGACCTGCGCCTCCATGTCGCCGGGGGCGGCGGTGAGGAGGTCGACGCCGAACGGTCGGTCGGTGAGCGCCTTGGTTGCGGCGATCTCCTGTTCCATGCGGTCGTTGGACATGGTGGACGCCCCGAGGCAGCCGAAGCCCCCGCCGTTGGAGACCGCCGCGGCGAGCTCGCTGTAGGAGACGCCGCCCATGCCGGCGAGCATCACGGGGTGTTCGATCTGGAGGATCTCGGTGAGACGTGTGCGCATGCGGCGCACAGTAGCGGGGGAGGCCTGTTCGCGCTGCGGATGAGCGGGTCGGTACCATGGACGATCCCGGCCCGCCTGCCGGAGGACACGATCAGGGGCGCTGGTGGCAGACGTAGCGGAGAGTGGGGCCGACGGGACGGTCGACGGGACGTCGGGCGACGACGATCTCAGCCTCGGTCGCAAGGCCGCCGGCGGCTTCGTCTGGGCGCTGGTCGGCTTCGCGCTCATGCAGGTCGGCTCGTTCGCCACCTACACCATCGCCACCAAGGTCCTCGGAGCCGACGGCATCGGCGTGGTCGGCATCGCCCTCACGTTGGTCTTCTGGATCGACATCCTCCTCGGCGTCGGCATGGGTGCCTCGCTCATCTTCGAGCAGGAGAAGGGTCAGACCGAGCGGGTGGCCGTGGCGTTCACCGTCAACATGATGGTGGCCGTCGTGTTGTCGGTCGCCATCTTCTTCGGTGCCGGTGCCATCGACGACTTCTTGGGGGCGGGCAACCCCAACCTGTTCCGGGTCGTGGCCGCGTTGGTGCTCGTCAAGGGCCTCGGGCAGGTGCCCGACGCGATGCTCAAGCGCGATCTCGACTTCAAGCGCCGCGCCAAGGCCGACTTCACGCGTTCGCTGGGCCGATTCGTCATCTCGGTCAGCCTGTTGAAGGCCGGCGTCGGGCCGATCGCCATGGTCATCGGTGTGCTCAGCGCCGAGATCGCCGCCACGGTCGTCACCTGGGCGCTGGTGCGTTTCAAGCCAACCCTCCGCTTCGACCTCAAGATCGCCGGTCAGATGCTCAGGTTCGGATCGGCGATGTTCGCCGCGCAGCTGGTGGGGATGCTGTGGCTCCAGGGCGACTACCTGGTGCTGTCACGCCACTTCAACAGCAAGTCCCGACAGTTCGGCGAGTACTACACGGCGTTCCGGCTGCCCGAGCTCGTGCTCGGCAGCGTCTACAACCTCTTCTCGAACGTGGCGTTCCCGGCCTACGCCGCCGCCCGTGAGGCCGGACCGGAGGCGCTGCGCAACGCCTCCCTCAAGTCGCTCCGGTTGCTGTGCATGTTCGGGTTCGCCGCCGGCGTGGGAATGTCGCTGATCGCCCGCGACTTCATCACCGTCGTCTATCCCGAGGTCCTCGGCGCCATCCCGATCATGCAGCTCCTCTGCGTGGCCGGCGGGTTCGTCGGTGTCGGCTATGCGTCGGGTGACCTGTTCAACGCGATGGGCAAACCCCGGCTCGGTCTCTACTTCTCGCTGATCTTCGTGCCGATCCTGATGGGTGGGTTCCTGCTCGTGGTCGATCGGGGCGTGATCGCGATCGCCGCCGTGCACGTCGCGGTGATCATCCCGTACTCGGCGTTCCGAATCCAGGTCGCGAACCGTCTGCTCGGCACGACGTGGAAGGACTCGCTGATCGCCCTGCGCCCCGCAGCGGCGCTCGTGATCGGTATCGGTGCGTTCGCGTGGCCGGTCCGCCTGACGCTCGATGCCGGCTGGGGTTCGCTCTTCGCGGTGTTCTTCGCTGGGCTGGTGGGCGGGTTCGCCGGGCTGGCGATCGGGGATCGGGCCACGCTCGTCGAGCTCGGCGAAGGTGGTCAGAAGGTGCTCGCCCGGTTCCGTTGAGAACATGAGCCCAACGTCGGGTTTGGGCGCGCAGAACACCGATCGAGCACGTACGCTTCCCCGAATGGCATCGATCGAGGGACTGAAGCGGAAGCTCAACGAGTACAAGCCGACGGTGGTGTCGGCCTTCGTGGTCTACGTGACGCCGCGGGCGTCGCCGATCGACCCCGATGACATCGACCCCAAGTTCACGATCGTCGAGGTCAACACGCCCGACGATCCGATCCTGCCGAAGATCACGTCGAGCAAGCGGCAGCTGAAGATCGCTCAGCAGGCGATGCGTGACGGTCGTTGGAACGTGATCGTGGCGCTCAACGAGGACATGGAACCGGTCGGGCGGATCTGGGAGACGGTGCGAACCGAGACGGCGCTCGCCAACGGCGTGCCCCGCATGAAGCTCGCGTCCGACGAGTTCTTGATGTTCGACCTGTGGGTCGACCGTGAGTACCGCCGGGGCGGTCTGGCCAACACGATGGCCGACTTCTTCTTCCGGCGCGACCCTCCCGAGACCAGCCCCCGTGCCGGTGGCAACGGCTACGGGTTCGTCGCCTACGACAACGTTCCGTCGATCCTGTGGCACCACTCGGTGGGGTTCCAGATCGCGCAGACGATGAACTACCTGCAGATCGGGCCGTTCATCAAGTGGAAGATCCCGTTCAGCGAGATGCCGCGGTTCGGCCCGATGTCGCGCAAGGGTCGTCACACCGACCCCGACAAGAAGATCTTCGGCCCTCCGCTGTTTCCGTAGCGGCTCGGTCACCTGCGCTGAGGTTCGACGAGGGGCTTGCTGATGCTCGAGATCGTGTGAGGTGGACATGTCATCCAGGACCATGCTCCTCATCGCCACTGGAGTCGCCGGTGTCGCGGCCTGGGCCGGCATCGCGTTCACGGGCTCGGCCGGCTCACAGGTCTCCTCGCCTCCCTCGGGGTTCGACTTGGAGCGCCCGTACGACGCCGAGATCGTCGAGACCCACCGCTCCGCCGGCGAGGTCACGAAGCAGCTTCGCCACGAGGTTCACTTCGTCGACTCGGAGAACTACGACGTCAGGTCCACCAAGGAGGTCGGCGACGACTTCGACGTCACCGACGAGGTCCGACGGCCGGGGAGCTACCGCCGTATCTCTCCCGACGCCTACTACGACGTCGCTGATGTCGTCCCCGACGCCGACGAACAGGCGAGGCTCTCCGACGAACTCGGGCCGGACGCGGCGGGTGCCGCCGTCCAGGAACTCGCTCGGTCCGGCCAGATGCAGCGGCATGATGGCGTGTGGGCAGATGAGAAGGACGTCGAGGCCGGAGCTCGACCCGTGCCACAGGCCGCTGGCACGGTGCTCGGCATCAAGCGCGATCCGGCCTCGAACAACCCCACCGACGTGAAGCTCGTCTACCAGCGGAATGGCGACGTGACGGTTGGAACGGTGTCCGACGGCCCGTGGTCGCTCACGATCACGATCGATTCCGAGGGGCGACCTCTGAAGGCGACCGAGGTGGTCGAGCGGGGCCGCGAGATCACCTACGAGTTCCAGCGGTTCAGCTACAGCACCCCGGCGACGTGACCGACGCCAACCCGTGGGCTCCGCTCGGTCGTCGACGTTACGTTCGGTAGGCGCCGGGGCCGCTGAGGGCGCCGCGGCGCCACAGCGACGGGCGGTACATGATGCCGCGGGGTGAGTCCTCGAACAGCCAACGGATGAAGTTGCGACGGGTCCAGTCGCTCGTGCCGGCCACCGCCAACGCCGCCGCAGCGCCCTTGCGATGCTGCAGCGCCCGCACGAGCAGGCTGCTCATGGCGGCATCGTTGCCGAGCTCGGTGAGGAACTCGGCCTCGTAACCCGACGCGACGAGCGCCGGATCGTGCCAGGAGGCGTTGATGTGGCGGGCGGCCATCTCACCGGTCTGGAGGGCCTGTCCGATGCCCTCGCCGGTCATCACGTCGCAGGCGCCGACGGCGTCTCCGACGAACAGGACCGAGCCGGCCGAGGTCGACAGCTCACCGGGGCGGCACGGGATCGGCCAGGCCCGGTGCGGTTCGAGGGGCTCGACGTCGGGCCCGAGGAGCTCGCGCACGTGTGGACGCTGGAGGAGGTCCTGCCAGAGCCCCTTCATGTCCTGGATCGAGTGTGTGCCACCGCGCTGGATACCGAAGCCGATGTTGGCGCGCCCGCCCGGGAGCGGGAACGACCAGAAGTAGCCCGGCAGGAAATCCGGCTCGAAGAACACGACGAGATCGGTTGCGGCCCGTCCGCTGACGCCCCCCACGTACTGGCGGAACGCGTGCCACTCACCGCGGTACCCCTCGACCCCGGCGCCGAGCAGCTTGCGGGTCGGCGACCACATGCCGTCGGCCGCCACGGCGAAGCGGGCCCGCACCTCGCCCAGTCCCTCGACCTCGGCGACGACGCCGTCGGCCGTGTTGGTGATGGACGTCAGCGCAGCGCCTTCAGCGATCTCGGCGCCCTCCTTGCGGGCACGATCGACGAGAGCAGCGTCGAGGTCGCGGCGGGTCGCCACGACGGCGTAGAGCCCCTGGCCGCGGGGGAGCGAGAACCGGCGTTCGACCCCGTACGGAGCGCGGACGACCACGTCGTGGACCGGGAACCACGAATCGATCTGGTGCGGCTCGACGCCGAGCCCCTCGAGGTGGCGGAGCGCACTGGTCGTGAGGCCGTCGCCGCAGATCTTGTCGCGGGGGAACGACGCCTTGTCGACGACCAGCACCGAGCGGCCCGACCGGGTGAGCGTGATGGCCGCAGCGGTGCCGGCCGGACCGGCACCCACGATCAGCACATCAACGTCGCTCACCCCGTGGAGGCTACTTCTTGGCGGCGACCGCCAGGATCTCGTCGAACCCGGCCTGCAACGACCTCACGAGCACGTCCGGATCGGGGACGGCGGCGGGGTCGGACGCGATGCCGATGTTGAGGTCGTTCTGGTAGCTGAGCAGCGTGATGTTGAGCGCGGCGCCGGCAAGCGGTCCGAAGGGGAACTGTGCCTCCATCTTCGCTCCGCCCAAGTAGACGGGAAACGGGGCACCGGGCACGTTCGACGTCGTGAAGTCGACCGCCTTGACCATCGAACCGAACAGCGCCGTCACCGCCGTCGTGGGCAGCCGGTTGAGGATGCTGGCGACGGGTTCGACGAGGTCGTTGGCCGGCTCCATGCGGGCTCCGTCGACCATCGAGTGGACCTGGCGCATCGAATCGACGGGATCCTCGGCGTCGATGGGCAGTTCGAGGCGGGCCGGGACGAAGGCGTTGCCGGCGACGTTCTCGAGCTCGGCAGTGCGGACATTGATCGGGATGGCCATGCGCAGCTCGTCGCAGTCGATCCCGTGGGCCAGGTGGTACTTGTACAACCCCCGGGCCACGCCGCCGACGAAGGCGTCGTTGAGCTTGCCGCCGGCCACCTTGGCGGCGGCCTTAGCGCCGTCGAGGGGCACGGTGATCGTGTCGAACCGCGACGACAGGGATCGCCCGACCATCAGCGGACTCATGGGATGGCTGGCGGGGCGCAGGACCCGACCCACCGACGACGCCAGTTCGCTGCCGGCGGCGAGCGTGCCGATCGGGTCGGTCAGCGCCGAGGCGGCGCTCCCGAGCACCCCGTTGGCGAGCCGGCGGGCCAGACCGAGCTGGTGTCGGGTCTGGTGGTCGAGCGCGTCGGCGAAGCGCTCGGGCTGGCTCATCACGTGGATCGTCGGCTCCGGCGGCATCTCCCGCTCGGGGGCATCGGGTTCCATGTCAAGCAGTTCGAGCTGCAGCCGCATGCCACCCACGCCGTCGGTGATCGCGTGGTGCACTTTCATGATGAGCGCCGACTTCTTGCCGGGCAGGCCCTCGACGACAACGGCGCGCCACAGCGGACGGGCCCGATCGAAGCCCGACATCGCCACCGGCTCGGCGATCGACAACAGGTCGCGCATCGTGGCGCGGCCGGGCGCCTTGACCCACCACAGGTGGAACCCGAGATCGAAGTAGGGGTCGGTCTCCCAACGCGGCGGGGCCGCCGACAGCGGGTTGGAACGCACCCGCTGGCGCAGGCGGGGGATGACCCGGCTGAGCCGTTCGAAGCGGTGGGTGAGGATGTCGCGGTCGATGGCCCGGTCGAACGTGAACACGGCCGTGATGGTGGAGCGGAGCGCCGGGTCCTTCTCGATGTTCCACATGAGTGCGTCGGCATCGCTCATGCGATCCTCGTACAGCATGTCGTCGTTCATCGAGTGCCCCCTGGAGTGTCCCGCCCTGATGCCCGTCACCGGACGATGGATCTACGGATCGTACGCGGGCTGGTCACGCCAGCACGACGGGAAGTTCGGAAAGTCTGCGGAAGCTGAACGGCGACGCCAGTTCTGTCCTGCAGAATCGCCCCTGGAGGGGCCGAACTGCAGGACAGAAGCGGTGAGACTCAGTGTTCCGGCGGGTTGCAGTTGTAGTTCGCCTTGAACTTGTCGGTGTCGGTGTGGCCGTCGACGAACACACGCGTGCGGGTGAGCGTGACGTCGCCACACCCTGACGTCTTGCTGATCGCGGTCTGCGCTCCGGCCGCGAACCGGGTCGACCACAGTTGCACCGTGATCGACGTGTTCGTGTACGTCGGGTAGATCACGACGCCGTAGGGCGTGTTGTTCTTGATCTTGAGATCGACCGACGGGTAGGCGAGGGTTGCCTCGCGGCCGAAGGGATAGCGGCTGATGTAGATCGAGTGGGCCTTGTGCTCGGGGATGTCGAGGCCGGCGAAGAACGCGGCGTTGAACGTCGTGGTCGCCCATTGGCTGACACCACCGCCGAAGTCCTCCTCGAACTTGCCCTGCTCGATGACGGGCGCGCTGACGAACCCCTTCTCCTTGGTGCGCCGGCCGACGGTGTCGTTGGCCGAGAACGTCTCGCCGGGGGCGATGATGATGCCCTTGGTGAGGTCGGACATCTTGTGGATGTTCGTGACGCGGGCAGCGCAGCACGGGTGCTGGGTCGTGAACTCGCCGACGACCTCCTTGACGCCGAGGGTGTTCGCCCATTCGACGCCCTCGGCCGCCGTCACCGTGCGGGTCCCCAAGGTGACCTCGCTCTTGCCGTCGAGCAGCGCGGCCACGATCGTCGCCGGGGCATCGGCGTCGCAGCACACGACGGCGTCGGTGCCGGGCACCGGCGTGGGGACGCCGTTGACGATGTCGAACCGCACGCCGGTCGGGTTCGCCGGAACCTTCAGGCGCTCGGCGAGGAGCGTGGCGACGTAGTCGTCGTCGAGACCGAGCTTGGCGGTGCTGCCGGACGTGTCGAGGCGGAACCCGGCGCGGAGGTCGTCGCCCTTGATCTCGCTGGTCGTCTCGCCGTACTTGAGGGTGAGGGGATGGGAGGTGACGTCGTTGGCGCGGGCGATGACGGTCAGGACCTCGCCGTCGGACACCTTCGGGCGGGTCTCCTGCTGGGTCGTCTCGATCGTGATGGTGCCGCCGACCTCGGTGATCCCGTTGGGCGCCTGGGCCAGGATGTCGTCGACGTCGAGGGCCTTGCCGGGTTTGCCCGGCGTCATGTCGATCTTCTCGGGGCTGACGTCCATCGTCGGCTCGACCGGTTTGGTCCGACGGTCGCCCTCCGCAGCGACGATCGCCGCCGACGCGGTCTGGCGGTCGACGCGGAGCGTGACCGGGGCGACGCGTTCGCTGACGAACGACTTGGCCCACCGCAGGGGAGCGAGCGGTCCGGGGTCGTTGCGGCCGACCTCGAGCGCCGCCTCCTTCGTCGCTCCGACGTCGACGGCGAGGCCGAGATCTCCGGCGGTCGTGTCGATCGCGAAGTCGGGGGTGACGATGCGGACCGGCGTCGTGGCGAACGACTCGTCGAGCTCGCGGAGGCTCGCGTCGAGTCGGTCTCCGGACTCGCCGCCGACGTCGTTGCCGGCGAGGGTGACGTTCGACGCGACGGTCACCGGCTGTTCGTCGGGGCCGAGCGCTGCCCAGAGCGCGACGAGGAGGCCGAACGCCACCAGAGGCGCGGCCAGGCAAAGGATGAGGACTACTTTCCATCGGGACACTCCCCATAGGATGGCCGCTCAGTGCGGGTTCGTCGGGGCATCCCCTCCTGATTGCCCACATCGTCACGAAGGTGTCACCGGATCGTCATGGCGCCGGTGACGAGAGCAAGGAGTCACCGGCCGATGCCGATCAATCCTGATGCCGTCGGCGTCACGTCCGACCCGTCCACCACCTCCTGGCGTTCCAAGGACTCGCTGTTGTACGCCCTCGGGGTGGGTGCCGGCGTCGACGACCTGGCGTTCACGACCGAGAACTCCATGAACGTGACCCAGCGGGCCCTGCCGACCCAGGTCGTGACGATCGCGGATGTCAGTGGCGTGTTCGGCAACATCGGGTCGTTCAACCCGGCGATGCTCGTGCACGGCGAGCAGCGCATCACGCTGCACCGGGAGTTGCCCGTCGAGGGCACGGTCAGCACGGTCGCCGAGATCACCGGCATCTACGACAAGGTGAAGGGCGCCGTCATCGAGATCACGGCCCGCTCCACCGACGCAATGTCGGGGGAACCGCTCTTCGATTCGGTGATGTCGGCGTTCATCCGCGGCGAGGGCGGCTGGGGTGGCGACCGTGGCCCGTCGGGTCCGCAGAACGCCGCCCCCGATCGCGACGCCGACGAGGTGGTCACGCTGCAGACCACCCGTGACCAGGCCCTGATCTATCGCCTGTCGGGCGACCGCAACCCGTTGCACTCCGACCCGGGGTTCGCCGCGCTCGCCGGCTTCGATCGTCCGATCCTCCACGGCCTCTGCACCTACGGCTTCACCGGTCGAGCCGTGCTCG